>CAYNDN010000380.1:0-5413 GCA_964395075.1 uncultured Lentimicrobiaceae bacterium
TAAGAGGCAAAATCCAGAAAAATTTGAAAATTTAAAACTACATTTTTCTGCATTCTCCCTTTAGGGTTCGGGGTAAAAATGCGGAAAAATCAATCTGTTAAAAAAGTAGACTTAGTCAGCAAAGAAAATTTTACCCACAAAAATGGTAGTAGAATCAAAAGTGATTATTAAAACGGAATCCAGCGAAACTATTTTAGCACAAATCCTACAACAAGTTTATTATCAAACAAAGTATCATCTCATCATCGCTCCACATTCAAAACATGTATCCCTGTGCACACTTGCCGGGGCACCACAATCCGGGCAAAGCCAGCGATTGTTCTCCTTCAGCAGAAACATTTCCAGACCTTCATCCCTGATCATCTCCAGGTTTTCGATCATGCTCATGTGATATTTCGTGCGGTATCGTTTGTCGAGTTGTTTGATGCGGCGGCAGGGAAATTTTTGGCAATCATAGCATGCATGAGATAGCAGGTTTTTCCTGATTTCGCAGGTCACCACACTGCACTCCCGGCAGTATTTGGGCTTTTTGCTATCCAGTCCCAAACAGCCCCCGCATTTATTCTTTTCACGTAAATAGGCTATGCACGCCCCGCAGTTCATGCCGCAGGGGGCAATCAAACTTTCGTAGTAAAACCTGGTGTTTCCCATTAATGAAGAGTCTCAGTTCATTACAAAGATAAGAATAAAAGCAGATTTCGTTGGTCAGCATAGCTACAGTGAGTTTCAAAGCTTTCAGGTTTTCCCAGCCAGGCTTTCTTTATCAAGGTAAATAGTGTTCATAAAAACAAAGGATCAGGAACAATGATTTGCTTTTATGAGAATTAAGATGGGAACATTCCTGCGATAAACCCACCAATAAATATTCAACGTACCTAATAAATTCATTTTCAATATTTTAAAATCTTTTTTGAAAATTATTGTCTAATTTATATCCATTTCGCTTGGAAAAACCAAATCATGATTTTATATTTGGCTGCGTATTAGTAGGGGTACTAAAATTTAATAGAAAAATTTAATGAAGAATATTATACTGTTGGTTGTATCAGGATTTATGATTAATATAAGCCTATGCGCCGGAAGCTACAGCGGAGGAGACGGGTTGACGCCCGAAACGGCTTATTTGATTGCATGTACTGCAGACCTAATCGAATTATCCAACTCACCTGCCGACTGGAGCAGCTACTTTTTACAAACAGCAGACATCATATTTGAAGAAGACGAAACCCTTGTTGACTGGGATGGTGACGGAATTTTGGAGCACCCGGGCGATGATGCACTGGGGTTTTCCTCCATCGGAAACGCTAACCATAAATTCACCGGCAGTTATAATGGCCAAAGCTTCACCATCAGCGGCTTATACATCTCAAAAAACTTAGGTATATATATCGGGCTTTTTGGTTGGGTAAATGGTACCGGGGGATCGGTTATCGAAAATATCATACTCGAAGACGTTGATTTTACAGCGCAAAGATATATTGGTGGGCTAACAGGCATTAGCATGGTATGTACTGTAACCAATTGCACAGTTTCGGGAAGCATTTTCGCAAGTGATGATTATGTGGGAGGGTTAATAGGTTATGCTACTGGCAACAGCAACATTTCAAACTGTCACACATCCTGCGAAATTCAGGGGCAAGCACTAACCGGCGGGCTTATCGGTTTTATTCAAAGCGATGGGGCAGTCCTCAACTGCTCTTCAATCTGCACCATTGATGTTGTTGAAGGAGAGACGGGCGGGCTGATTGGCCAAAATGTGGGTCATGTGGATAATTGTTTTGCGGCAGGAAGTGTTATTGGTGATTATTTATCTGGTGGTTTGATTGGCATCAACAAAGGAATAGTTAACAATTGCTATGCAGAAACAACAACTTCCGGAACCATTATGATTGGTGGTTTAATTGGGAGCAATGAAACCGGAGAAATTTACATGTGCTACGCCAACGGAACAGTAAGCGGCGAATTTTACACCGGTGGCCTCATAGGGGATAATAATTCCGGTGTTGTTTCCAGTTCTTTTTGGGATACCGAAACCTCAGGACAACCCATGAGTGACGGTGGAACCGGTAAAACAAGCCTGCAAATGAAATCCATCCAAACCTATACCGATGCCGAAACCGAAGGGCTTACAGAAATCTGGGATTTCATCGGATATCCTTTTGACGATTCCGGCACCGGCGACCATTGGAACATCGCTGATGAAAATATAAATAATGGTTATCCGTATTTTAGCTGGCAAAACAGTACATCTACTCCTATTGTACTAACTGTTGAAGCCTCCAATATTACCAGTTCAGTGGCAGACCTTGGCGGTATGGTAACCCATGACGGAGGCTCTCAGGTTACCCTAAGAGGTATTGTTTATTCTTTAACCGATAACGAACCCCTGATTGACGGAGACGAAGTGATTGAGGTAGAAAACGGATCGGGAACCGGTAGTTTTGTAGAAACCGTTTTTGGTCTTGAAAGTGGTAGCAAATACTATTTCAGGGCTTATGCAACCAATTTTTTGGGCATTTCCTACGGTCAGGTAATGACTTTTAATACAGAATTGGAAACAGTAGTCTGGGAGGGGCATGAAAATGAAAACTGGAATAACCCGGCAAATTGGTCCACAGGAACAGTACCTCAGTCACCCGACAATGTTTCAATACCATCCTTATCAGTAACGACCCCAAGTCCGGTTATAGGGCCATCACAAACAGCCGATTGCAATAACCTTTCCATTGCCCCGGGAGGAAAACTCACCATTCAATCAAACGAAAATGGCTCAGGTTCATTGATAACTACAGGAGAAGTTGAAATAGACGGAACATTTGAAATTCAGAAATATATTCAGGATTCTGCTTTACACTTTATTTCTGTGCCCCTTTTGGATCAAATAGCCGAACCATTTATGGGAGATTATTTACTTCAATGGACTGAGCAATCACATATATGGTCAAATATTGTTGACCCCAATACCGAATTATCACAATTTAGCGGTTATAGCCTGCAACAGTTAACCGGATCACCAAAAACATATACATTCCAGGGCATCCCTTGCACTGGAAGTTTATCGCACTCAATTTCCTTTACGGAATATTCAGATGATCCTGATGCAAATGAAGGAGCAAACCTGCTTGGAAATCCATATCCTTCTTCGATAGACTGGAGTAAACTTGATGATACCTGGGGGGCAGTTTATTTCTGGAACGCAGAGGCGCAATGCTACGCAACATGGAACAACGGGCAGGCAACCAATGGGGGGTCTCAATTTATACCACCCATGCATGGTTTTTTCGTTGTAGCCTCAGCACCCGGCACAATCAACTTTGAAGACTCACTGCGAACACATGAAGGTGCAAGTGTGCTTTATAAATCAGATACCGCATTAAGCCCCAATAGCCTCATGCTCGAAGCCCACAGCCAAAATCATAGCGATGAACTTTTAATCAGTTTTAATCAAAACTCATCCAGTGGTTTCGACCTTCATCAGGATGCATATAAGTTTTTCTCTGAAAATCCGGGTTCACCAGAGTTGTACACAATAAGTACCAACAAAAAATTATCGATCGATGTAAGGCCTCCAGGCAAAACAATTCAATTAGGTTTCAAAAATGAAAAAGCCGGAATATTTTCAATTAGAATCAAAGCCATTAGTGATATACCATTTGCTTTTATTGAAGACACCAAATCGGGGAATTATCACGATTTGTTATCAAACGATTATGAATTTATCTGGAACCCTGATACTGACAGTCAAAACAGGTTTATCCTTCATCTGAAAGAAGTAGAAATACCAACACCTGATCCCAACGAAACGGGCATTGAAATTTATGCTCATGGAAATTGCATATATGTTAACAGCCTGGAAACCGGAAACATGCAGGTGTTTGATATGATGAGCAAAACTGTTTTAAGCAAAAACCTGTCTGAGCCTGGGCTGCATCATATTACAGTCAACCTGAATGATGGTGTGTATATTGTAAGGATGCAATCAGATTCAGGTATCATCGAAACACAGCTTTTATATATTGAATAATTTTCTTTATTTTTGGATTTCAAACTATATGCATAAGATTCTAAAACAATAATATTTTAAAAACATGAAAACATTTACAAGATCACTAACAATGCTAATAACCATTACACTAATAACCATTAACTTCTCCATGGCACAAACACCTCCCCCGCCCAACGGCGGTGGCAATCCCGGCAGCGGCAACACCCCCGTTGGCGGCGGTGCTTCCATTGCCGGTGGCATTGGCATTTTGCTGGCACTGGGCGCAGCTTATGGTGGTAAGAAAGTTTATGATCTTAAGTCTCGGAAAATTTAGCGACTTGCCGGAGACAACCCGGATTATTAAATACCCTCGAATCCGCAAGCATATTCTTTATTATCATAGAATTGAACGCTTTGCCCATCGAAATGAACATGAAGGTGGGAATTAAACGAATTTTGGATCATTCTTTTGAGTGGTGCGTTAAGTTCCGGAATATCACAAAATATTGATCTAATGAAAAATCCTTGCGGATTTTAGGATTATCATTATCGCATTTTGGCAGGGTAGCTATAATATAAGTGCTGGAAATTCAAATTTTACTACAATCCTAATTTCATTCACATTTATTTTGGCTATCATAAGTGTTCCGCTCTCCATGTCGGTTTACCTGGCAAGGGATTTTGCCAAGACCAACAAAAATCTGAAAGTGCAACTCGAAAATGTAAAAGTATTGTCGGCCAAAACCATCGAACAGGAAAAAGAAAAACAGCGCATCCTCGAAGGGCAGAAAGAAAAACTGGAGCAAATGGTGGATGAGCGTACACGCGAGCTGGCTGATGAAAAGGAAAAAACCGAACATGCCTTACAAATGGCCAACGCCGCTATCGAAATTCGGGATTACCTTGTAGAGCGCAATAAGAACTCTGAAATAAAATGGAATATTCGGATTGGCCTGCACAGCGGAAAAGTGGTAGGCGGAATTGTTGGAGTAAAAAAATATATCTATGATGTTTTCGGAGATACCATCAATACTTCCTCACGCATGGAGAGCAACTCCGAAACCATGCGCATCAATATTTCGGGAGTAACCTGGGAACTTTTAAAGGATCACTTCGAATTTACAGCACGCCAGCCAATGGAGATAAAAGGCAAAGGCCTTATGAAAATGTATTTTCTGGAAAGCAGGAAAAAATAATAAATCAGTTATTTTTAAAAATCCCAACTTTGACAAGCCAAAACCAAAAAAGTAGATATATTTTAAACATGTATCATATTTTGGTGTATCCAAGTTGTAAATTACAGAAAATCAATATTAAAGTTAAGAAATTAGTACAAATAACTCCAAATAAATCATTTATTCTCTAAAATCTTAGCCAATCTCAAGAAAAAAATTTTCTTCCCCAAATACTCGATTGGAAAGTAAATTT
>CAYNDN010000381.1:0-5405 GCA_964395075.1 uncultured Lentimicrobiaceae bacterium
ATTTACATCAATGGCCAGAAAGAGAAAATCAATTTGGTTTTTCGCATTTGTAAAGCCCGTGTTCAGCATCAGGTTTTTCCGTTGGTATTTGCTGTTTTCCCGCCAACCATTAGTACTTGAAATAGCATAATTCCCCGAAACATAAAATCCCTTGTTCTTGTATTGGATGCCAACATCGCTTTGCAGGGTGTTATAAGATGCTACTGTTAAACCGGCTTTTACATGAAGCCCGTTTGAAATGGTTGGTTTATTCAAAACGATTGCACCACCGAGCCCGGAGCCATACAGGGCAGATTTTGATCCTTTTAAAACTTCTATTGATTGAATGAGCGATGGGTCGATATCCTCAATTTCTGTGCTTCCATCGCCGGTGGTTAATGGAATTCCTTCAAAATAGGCTTTGATGCGGTTGGTGGCATAAGGCGTTCTGGATCCGATTCCACGTATGGTAATGCGATTGGTGTTCAGGGTTCCGGTGTGGGCATAAATACCCGGAATGCTGTTCAGGTTTTCGGTGTAGGAAACCGGATTAATATTCTGCTTCTGCAAATTGCTGATGTGGCCAACCGATGATGGCATTTGCCTGATCGGGAATTCATTTAGATTTCCCCGGATGATGACAGGCTCAATTGATTTTACTTCAGGATTGAGGGCAACAGTTATTTCACTGGTTTTTGCTGAAATATTTAAAGTGTCAGGAAAATACCCAAGGTGTGATACAATGATTGCCGTTGTTGGTTTAACCAGAGAAAAATTACCTGTAAAATCGGTGATGGTTTTTTCCTCATCAGCAATGATATGAGCGCCTGAAAGTGGATCACCTGTTTCGCTATCAAAAACCTTTCCGCGGATTTGCGAAAAAACAGGTAGAAGCATCAAAACAAAAACCAGAAAAAGGAACAGCTTCCTCATAAAAAGAGCTTACTCATTTATGGGAACAAGCTTGATGATCCGCCCGGGATTTTCAACCCCGGCATAGATATAGCCATCAGGGCTGACCTTCACTTCACGCACACGGCCAATACCTTCCAACAGCCTTTCGTGGCCAACCACTTTGTTGTTTTCGATGATGCAGCGTTCCAGGTATTCAAACCGCAGCGAACCGATCAACAGGCTGTTTTCCCAATCACCATATTTGTTGCCTGTAACAAAGGCCATTCCACAGGGAGCTATGGAAGGAACATAATATTTCAGCGGCTGCTCCATCCCGGCTTTGGCGGTATCATCAGTAAAAATGGTGCCGTTGTAATTGATGCCAAAAGAGATAACCGGCCAGCCGTAATTCAGTCTTGGTTTTACAATATTTATTTCATCGCCACCTCTTGGGCCATGTTCATGGGTCCAGATGTCGCCGGTTACCGGATGCCTGGCAATTCCCTGGATATTTCGGTGGCCATAAGAGAAAATTGAAGGCTGAGCACCAACGGTGTTGTAAAAAGGATTGTCGGTGGGGATCGTTCCATCATCCTTCAAACGGTGGACTTTTCCATTTGAATTGTCAAGCTTTTGGGGGAATTCATCCCTACGGCCCCGGTCACCGATGGCAAAATACAAGTACCCATCATTGTCAAATTCGATGCGCGATCCAAAATGGAAATTGGATGGCAGTGTCGGCGTTCCTTTAAAAATGGTTTCAATATCCGTTAACTTATTTCCATCCAGCCTGCATCTTATAATTTGTGTGTTGGATGCCCGGTTTTTATGCTCATCAGGGTAACTGAAAGAGACGTAAATCCAGCCGTTTTCCGGATAATCCGGATGCAGCCGTAAATCCATCAGGCCACCCTGCCCCACTACTTTAATCTTTGGCAAACCAACAATCCTGATCAATTCGCCGTTTGGCGTAAGCCTGGACAAAGTGCCGTTTCTATCACCAACCAGAATGTCGCCATTGGGCAAAAACTCAATGCCCCAGGGAATTTCCAGATCATCTGTTAAAACCTCGGCTTTGTATTTAAAATCGGTGCCATAAACCCCATCTTTGGGCAATTCTACAATATTTTTGTCAATATTGCGCTGCTTGCTTTCGGCCAGGATGTATTCTCCCAAAGCCCGGATTTCGTCCTTAGTCAGCACGGAATCATATCCCGGCATACCGTCATTAAGGAGCCCTTCAGCGATGACCTGTTCAATTTTTGCAGGATTTTTTCCGTATATCCATTTTCGCTCTACAAAATGATCCAGGTTCACCCCATGGCAGTTGGCACAGTGCAGCTGATAATTCTCGGATGCGCTTTTGGTTTGATGCGGTACAGCAGGTATCCCGGCAACAATAAATACCAGTAATCCCAGAATTGGTATAGTGTAGAGCAATCTCCGGATAAGTTTTTTCATCAGTTATGATTTAAAATTTGAATTGTAAAAATAGTCATTTACTTTAGCTTGATTAAGAAACCAAAAAATCCCTGATTTCATGGCTATCGGCATCGATAAATAAAAAAGGGCCAAAAGAAGTAAATATAAGCTCATTGTATGTTACCTGGGAAGATGACAAATCTTCGGATAGGATTATTCATGAAATTCGCAAGTCAAGGAAAAACAAGAGTGAAATTATTGGTTTTGAATGAAACATCTCCTTGACGCAAATATTTGTATTCAGTTATAAAACGAAAATTGGGTAATCCTCGGTCAATAAAAAAAAGGATTAATCTGTCTCCCCAATCATCCCCCGAAACTCCTCCTCCGATATAATTTTCACACCCAGTTTTTCGGCTTTGGCTAATTTAGCGGGTCCCAATTTGTCGCCGGCCACCAGGTAGTCGGTGTTGCCCGAAACAGAGGCTACATTTTTTCCTCCGTTTTTCTCGATGGTTTGTTTGAGTTCATCGCGGGAGAAGTGCTGGAAGACGCCACTCACCACAAAGGTTTTTCCCGCCAATACGCCAGATTCAGGTGTAATTTCTTCGTCATCGATTTCCAGTTGCAGGCCTTTTGCACGAAGTCGTTTTACAATTTCTTTGTGGTTTTCCTGGGTAAAATACCCGGTTACACTTTCGGCAATACGATCGCCAATTTCATGCACAGCGATCAAATCCACAAAAGAAGCAGCCATCAGTTTGTCGATGGATTTAAAATGCTGAGCCAGTTTTTTGGCAATGGTTTCACCCACATAACGAATGCCCAAAGCATAAAGCACGCGGGGGAAATCCACATTTTTTGAAGCTTCAATGCCTTTGAGAATATTTTCGGTAGTTTTTTCCTTGAAGCTGATTTTTCTTTCTTTTTTTTCCAAATCAGCAGGATAGATTTTCTCCAGGCCAAATACCTTTTCAAATGTCAGGTCATAAAGATCAGCAGCATTTCTGATCAGTCCCTTGTCATAGAGTAGCTCAATTTTTCCCTCGCCCAGGCTGTCGATATTCATTGCCTTACGGCTGATAAAATGCTCCAGCTTGCCTTTGATCTGGGGCGGGCAGCCTTCATCGTTGGGGCAGTAGTGGGCGGCTTCTCCATCTTTGCGGATGAGTTTGGTTCCGCATTCCGGACAGAATCTGGTGAATTCCACTGGCTGTGAAAAAAGATCGCGTGCTTCGGCTTTTACCCCCACAATTTTGGGGATGATCTCTCCGCCTTTTTCCACATAAACAGTGTCGCCAATCCTTACATCCAGTTTGGCAATGATGTCGGCGTTGTGGAGCGAAGCACGTTTGACCGTTGTTCCTGCTAGCAAGACAGGCTCAAGATTAGCCACGGGTGTAACTGCTCCGGTGCGCCCCACCTGGTAATCGATGGAAAGCAATGTGGTGGAAACCTGCTCGGCTTTGAATTTATAAGCAATGGCCCAGCGCGGCGATTTGGCCGTAAAGCCCAGTTCGTCCTGCTGGCTGTAGCTGTTCACTTTAATCACCACCCCGTCTATATCAAAATCAAGATCAGCACGGGCTTTGTCCCAGTGGTTGATGAAATCGAAAATCGCCTCGGTGGTTTTGCAGAGCTTCACATGGTCAGGCACTTTCAATCCCCATTTTGCAGCTTCAATCAGGTTATCATAATGGTTATTGTGCGGAAGATTTTCGCCCAGAACAAAATACAGGTAGCAGTCAAGGTCGCGTTTGGCTACCTCGGCAGAATCCTGCATTTTTAAACTTCCGGAAGCTGAGTTGCGCGGGTTGGCAAAAGGAGTTTCTCCTTTCTCGATCTTGCTTCTATTGAGTTTATCAAAAGATTTGTGCGACATCATGATCTCACCACGAATCTCAAAATCATTGGGGTAGTGATTTCCAATCAGCCGCAGCGGTATCGTTTTGATGGTCTTCACATTGGTAGTCACATCATCTCCCTGCACCCCATCACCGCGGGTGACTGCCCGTTCCAATTTTCCGTTTTTATACCACAACCCGATGGCCACACCGTCGTACTTTAATTCACAAACATATTCCACCCCTTCCGAAATCGTCTTTTTTATCCGTGTAATGAAATCCTCAATTTCCTGTTCCGAATAGGTGTTTGCCAGCGACATCATCGGATACCGGTGCTTTACCTGTTGAAAATTTTTGGTGATATCTCCGCCAACACGTTTTGTGGGAGAGTCGTCAGCAGCAAATTCCGGGTATTCCTTTTCGAGTTTTTCCAGCTCCTTCAGTTTCATATCAAAATCATAATCCGAAATGGTAGGAGACGAAAGGACATAATATTTGTGGTTATGTTCGTGGAGCTCCTTTGAAAGTTCTTCAATACGTGTTTTTACTGCTGCTTTATCCATATTTTTTGGTTATTGTAATAATCGCCAAAATTAATCAATTCATGCGGCAAAAAGTTCAGGAATACGCATTATCTTGGCATAAAGCAAAGGGATGGATGTAAAGTCGTTTTCCGATGGCTACATAGAGGTTTTGCTTTTATTGTTATTGAAGGTCAGGCAAATGTAACATAGCATTGGGATCATCCCCTTTAATAAATGAAACAGGCTGCTTTAGCCCCTGCAAAATCGGAGAATTTGAATTTGAGATTTCAAAAGTATGCATTTTTGAATATATATCAACCTATCCTCTGTTAATCGAATATCGGAACACGCTAATAATAACTGAACAGTTTTGGTTCTCCATCCCAAATTGTATAGCTCATTTCATTTCCCCAAAAGTTGATTGTCCCGTCAAAACTGATATTCTTTCTGGCTCTGAAAACATTCCTTGGTGTCCGATTTTGAATTATTCTTTCATCAACTATCGGGATTTCAAACCTTTCGTTGGTATCGGAAGATGATTCCGGACTTTGAAGTTTTTTGTGAGGAATTTTCATTAACAGGGAGGCATCTATTGAATCCTTCAGAATTATACAAAATTGATTTGTCTGGCCTCCATAATAGGTTGTCCCATGCACGATTGAACCTTCAAGGCCGGTTTTATTTTCCATCGAAATCAATTGCATAATTTGCCGGTCCGAAATCAATTCAGATTTATCTCTGA
>CAYNDN010000382.1:0-5398 GCA_964395075.1 uncultured Lentimicrobiaceae bacterium
ATTTATGCCATCGGTTCCCGTAACCTCCGTAGTGACTTTGCAATCCAAATCTTCAAGGTGGATGGTTACCAGTTCGGTTATGTGTAGGTCGTCTTCGACTAATAGTACTTTCTTTATTTCTTTAACTTGAGTTGGTCTTCAATTAAATTATTTACTCTCAATAGCTTGCAAAATAAAGCTGAAATTATCACGAAATGTTCACAAAAACATCAAGCAAATGTAATTTTTAGAAATAATTGCTTTTGATTCATAAAAACATTGAGTAAGTAAAGATGTATTGTAAATTTGTAATCCATCAAAATCCGCAGGCAGATTGAAAAATTTAAATCTTTCCAAAGCTAATCCGCTTTTTCAGCAGCTTTCAATTGGGCTGATTATGATCGTGGCCACGGCTATGCGGTTCTATAGCTTTGCGGAGTGGTCGCTAAGCAACGATGAGTTGAGTGCTTTGAACAGGCTTCAGTTCGACAGTTTTTCAGAAATGATTGAACAGGGTGTTAAACTGAACGACTTCCACCCTGCCGGGGTTCAGGTATTTCTTTGGTTCTGGACACATTTATTCGGGAACAGCGTTTGGGTGGTAAGGCTGCCTTTTGTGATTTGCGGAATCCTTTCGGTTTGGTTTACCTGGCGTATCGGAAAAAGATGGTTCGGACCAGCCACCGCACTTTTTGCTGCTGCTGCTTTGGCATTTCTGCAATATCCGGTGCTTTACAGCCAGTTGGCAAGACCTTATGCACCGGGCCTGCTGTTTGCGCTAATTACGGTTTGGTACTGGACAAAAATACTTTTCGATAATAAAAAGTCATTTTTGGATTATGCAGGTTTTGCAGTATTTGCAGCCCTCACAGCCTACACACATCATTATAGCTTTCTGTTTGTGCTAATTGTGGGATTGTCAGGATTGTTTTTCATTAAAAAAACCGATATCCGAAACTATCTTCTAGCATCACTTTCAGCGGGCTTGCTCTATCTGCCGCATTTGGGTATTTTTCTGTATCAGTTTGGCATTGGTGGTGTTGGAGGTGAGGAAGGCTGGCTGGGAAAACCCGAACCCCGCTGGATACTTGATTATCTGTGGCAGGCGGCAAACGAAAGTTATATACTTGCCCTGCTGCTTGGGATACCTTTTTTATTTTCTGTTTTCAAGTTAATTGCAAAACCCTCACGATTTCAAATACTGGCTATCTCATGGTTTCTGATCATGTTTTTAATCGGATATTTTTATTCATTATGGCGTAATCCTATCTTGCAACATTCCATCCTTTTGTTTTCCTTCCCGTTTCTACTGCTGTTCATTTTCTCTTCTCCTGTTAAAATAAATGCAAGGCCATTATTTTTCCTGGTTTTGCTTTTCCTGACAATCGGTTCCATACAAACCACCGTTTTTTTCAGGTTTTATAAAAAGCAGCATTTTGGGGAATTTAAGGGTGTAGCAGAAAAGTTCGCTGAATGGAACCGGCAATTGGGTCGGGAAAATGTATCGAATGCAATTGTTGTAAACGGTCCATTTTACATTCATTATTATTTGGATGACCTTGAACCGGGTATTAAATTTTTGCAATACGACAATCGTGGAGGAGAAGATTTAAAGGCATTCTCACGTATGCTCGACTCGGTGCAAACGCCATATTTTGTTTTTGGATGGACAAAACCTGCCCCCCTGGAAATTGAGCTGATGCTATATGAAAAATATCCTTGTATCGCCGGCCAGAAAACCTTTGCCGACCTTTCAAAAGTTACTTTATTTTCGTCCGGGAAATCAGCTTCGTGCCTGCATACAATTGCTGCAGATTATGAATTCCAAGAAAATTTTGATGATCATGATGGCCGGTCAACTGCAAATAACCATCTTGACAGCATTCATGTTGTATCCAGGCCATACAGCTATAAATTAGACAGTCTCACCGAATATGCTCCGGGGTTCCAAACCCGCGTGGGTGAAGTCCTGAATGGCAATTTCATGAAAATTGAGTTTAAAGCTGACGTTTTCGCCAAAGAAGAAATTGAGAATGCAGTAATCGTATTAACGCTGTCGCACGAGGGAGAGCAATACCTTTGGCAGCCCTCTCAAATACAAAATTTCAGCATCCCCGGAAAATGGAAAGCATGTTTTTTATCACACTATTTCAATGAAATCAAATCACCTGACGACGTTCTGAATATTTATATCTGGAACCAAAGCAGAAGCACATTTTTTATGGATAACATACATGTGAAATTTTACCAGAGTCACTCAAAGGCCCACCTGAAATAACCCTCCGCTCCAACATCATGATAATTTTGCCCGGTACTGTCGCAAAATATTTTCCAGTCTTTGGCCAGCCAATAGCTCACTGATGGATCAAAAATCACCGTTTCGAAATTGAACCGTTTTTTCATCTCACTGATGGAATAACGTGGGTTTTCCCTTAATATCAACACATCCAGGCTCACCGGATTTTCAAGGTTCACCATTTCATGACCGGCCCCAACAACCGCCAGTCTTTTATCGCAAAACCTGAAAAAATACGGATTGTAAAAACTAACCGGCACAGATGGTAAGACAACATCCGTGTTTTGATTTTTTTCAATGTCAAATTCATGAACTTCACGAATACCTTTATAAACCCTGTTGCCTGTTATATTGAATGATTTACTTTGCGGGTCGGCAAGCAATGCTGAGTCGGCAATAAAAGCTGCGTTTTTACTCCGGATAAAATCTATCCCGGTTTGCCCCTTGGTTTGGTAAACAATCATCTCCTTTTGTTGGATGATCTCAATCCGGCGCATCAGTAAACTCACGCTTAAAAACATCAGTAATCCTGCAGTAACCATAAGCCGGGGAGTACTTTTTGAAATGATGGATCTGTTTAAAAGAATGATGATGGAATAAATGAAAACAACCTGGCCAAAATCAATCACCAGCCCGGTGAGCGTTGCCCCGGGAAGGATATTGATAAACCCGACCGATGAATTTAAAACCAGCAACATGATGGACAGTGCCAAACCCAACATTGAGGAAACCATCCCCGAAAATATCGACATAACAAGAACAAGTATGCCTGCATTGAGGATGAGCCAAACCAGCGGTATGACTATAATGTTGGTAAGGAAAAAATATACCGGGAACTGATGAAAATAATAAATGGCGAGCGGAAATGTCCCGATTTGTGCCGCCAGTGAAACCACTGATAGTTTCCAAAAATAGTCGAGTATTGGATTTTTTACAGGCAAAAGCCCATAGATAGGATTAAACAATGAGATGATTGCCAATACAGCGGCATACGACAATTGAAATCCAATTTTTGTGATCATGAACGGATTGATGAGGAGCAGGATAAATGCTGAAGCGGCAAGGATGTTATATGGATTTGACTTTTCTCTGGAAGCCTCCCGGAAGGCAAACAAACTAAACATAACAGCGGCACGCATTACAGAAGGTGAGAGCCCTGTTATAAAAGCATACGCCCAAATACTGATGAGAATGAGAATAACTTTGAGGTATCGAAGTTTGGTTTTTCTATCAAGTGGCTTTAGAATAAAACTCAACAACAAAAATATTATCCCCACATGGAGGCCCGAAACACACAAAACATGGAGCGCACCGGCACCGGCATATTTCTCGCGCAACTCACGATCCATAAAATCATCATATCCAAGCAAAATAGCTGAAACCACTGCAAACTCATCGCCTTTTAATCCGTTCTTTTCAAGCACCTGCAATAAACTAAACCTGGCTTCGTAGGCAAACTGAAAAACCGGATTTACCCTGCGATTGCCGGTTTTTTTCCATTTCCCTGATTTTAGGTACACCTGATGATAAATCCCGCTGTTGGACAGGAATTTTTTATAATTAAATTGATGCGGATTCCCGGGTGGTTCCACAACACTTACCCTTGCATTCACAAGCAGATAATCACCATAAGTGATTTGTTGTATCGAAGTATCTTTTTCAAAATAAATCAGCAAGTTTCCTGTAACTTCAATCAAATTTGAAGTATCAATAGCATAAACAAATTCTCCTACACCCTTATAACTGTTGGCTTTTTCGGTGAGTGGTTCTGTAATCCGCACAACATATTGATTATAATCAGTGCCGATTTTCGAAATATTTTTCGTGTCGTATTTTGGTGTATTAAAATTTACAAACGCAAAACCAGCCACACCAACAAAAAGCTTAATAAACACACCTGCAAGCCATCTGTTTCGCCAGGTACCACTTTTGTATAGGGCAGCAATTGGAACAGCTATAATAACAAGTAATACAATCAGCCAAACTCTGATGGGCTCAAAAGGAATAACAGGGTATATCCCCGCCAGTATTCCAAGAATAAATGGAATGATCAACCTGAAAAAAGGATATGGATTCCAATTGCGCATGGGCCGGGTATGATTTCGAATGTAAATTTAAAAAAAATGCTGATATAACAAGTCAGAACATGACCCGGAACAATTTTACTGATCAATTACCCGCGTGTAAAAACCCACTCATTTCCTTTGCTTAACTGATCGTTGTAAAAATAGCCGTCTTCATCAAAAAGCTTGATTTCATCCACATTTTTCAGGCGGTTTGTAATGATAAACTTTGTTATCATTCCTCTTGCCTTTTTACCATAAACAGTGATGAATTTATAGCTACCGTTTTTATAATCCTTAAAAACCGGCTTGATTATTTCGGCATTGAGATTTTTGGTATCCAGGGCTTTAAAATATTCATCCGAGGCCAGATTGATGATAAATCGCTGATTTGTTTCTTCCAATAATTTATTGATGTGGATGGTAGGTTTTGAGCCCCAAAAATGATAAAGATTTTTTTTTCTTTTCACCTTCAGTGGGGTTCCGATTTCGAGGCGGTAGGGCTGTATCAGGTCCAGTGGCCGCAAAACGCCATACATCCCTGAAAGAATCCTGATGTGATGCTGCGAAAATTCAAGATCAGACGCCGACAAGGTTTCTGCTTTCAAACCATTGTAAACCTCCCCTTTGAATTGCAGAATGGCCGGTTTTGAAATCTCCGGATTAAATCCGGGCCGCCAGTTCAAAAAGCGCGTTGCGTTCAATTCGGCAATCCCTGGATTAATCTTCATTAACTTTTGCAGCCCCGCAGGCGAATATTTGCGTAATTTTTCTGCAAGCACATCGGCGTCTTCCCAAAATTCGGGTTGCGAAAATATTTCGGTTGGAGACGCAATATCTATATTGAGGGTTTTCGAGGGGGAAAGAATTACAATCATATCATTAATTAATTGGTTCTACTACCAACCTCCACGATCAAAAATGTCATTTCTGTTGATACCATAGGGTGAGAAAAGCGACGAATTACCTAAAGTGGATGGATAAATTGGATTGTAGGGATCGCGGCCTTTGCCATAACTGAACTCTGCACCAATATGCATATTGTCGTTGATTTTGTATT
>CAYNDN010000383.1:0-294 GCA_964395075.1 uncultured Lentimicrobiaceae bacterium
CTATTTTTCTGGTTTTTGCCTTTAAATAAATAGAAAAAATCAATAGCCCCGCCATAAATGACGGGGCTATTGATTTTCTAATATTCAGGAAGCAATCATTGATATTTATGAATAGTTCAGGATAGTCAGGATATCTACATGCATTAAAAACACCTTCAATCTTTCGCTTATTTGGGGATAGGCGGTTGGGGATAAGCTACAAAACTGTTTCCTCCTGCCAGAAATTTGAAAGGTGGTTTTTAAAGTCCTCCTCCATACTTTCGAATTTTTGCGGAAGACTGCCATTGCAGCGGC
>CAYNDN010000383.1:304-4101 GCA_964395075.1 uncultured Lentimicrobiaceae bacterium
AGCGGCAAGTGATAAGTTCGTGAATCTGATGATCCAAATGTTGTGAAAGCTTTTGATTTTTTAGAATGGAGATTAATTTAACAAGGTGAACCATCACCAGAACCTGATCAGATGTCTTTTTTCTGACATTTAAAATTTGCAAACACTTTCCTTTTGCAGGTTCCAAAAATTGTGTAAGGTTTAGCAGGCCGATAATCAGGGTAAGTTTTTTTTGTGTCATGGGGAACTGGTCGCGATTTAAAACGGCATAAATCACATCGTAAAAGCAGGGTTTCAGCGGGAAATCGTAATCATTGTCAAGGTCGTCAATTTTTCCAAATGTGTCAAAGTAATGATATCCATGTCCTTCCGGGATGATTTCATCATAAGTAAGTACTGCTTTTGAATCGAAATTGTTGTCGATCATGTAAGCGCGCACAAAAGATTTTAATGCTTTATCGTTGAGGTTGTAGTAGGTTTCGTTATAAACGGCACTTTTCAACACTTCACTGCAAAAAGGGTAGTAATTATCATGTAGGGTTTCGTAAAAATAATAACCGAAATTGAAAGATTTTTCAATTCCGGTTATCATAAATAATACCCTTTTCAGGTAGTTGTAGTCCTGTGTGGGAAAATCATAGGGATTCTCAAAAACGAAGTCTAACTTTCGTTGTATTTCAATCTCCAAAAAATCATGCTTAAAATTTGCACGATTAATCAGACTTTCGATTTCTGATAATACCTGCTTCAATTTTCTCACCTTTTTTGCTGGGACATTTGCAAATGATCAATAATGCTGCCAACAAACCGTACGTTGTTTTATTTTTATGATTAGATATGTATTTAATATACATATATCGAGATAATTATTTGATTAACAGTGGTTAAAATTGAGTGGTATGAGTGCTGATAATTTTAATCGCTTATGAAAAATAATTATCATCCCCGGTAACCCAATTCATTTTTATCATTTTGAAACACTTTTCAGTAGGCAAGTTTTAATTTGGGAAATCTATTGCTTTAAAAATCAAACATTAATTTTGCAGCCCGAAAATAATTCTTTTAATAAAATGTTTTTTTGCAAACCGTAATTTTATGACTTCAATTAACGTGCAAACCATAGTAAAATTTACCGGCCTGGTTTTTATTGCATTCAGCATACTTTCATGTGGCATTCTGGATTCATCGAAGCAGGTTGATTCTAATGTTGAACCCGAACATGAAATTGTTGTAACCCCAACGCCTGAACCTGTTGAGGAGTTTCCGGAACATTATGTTGAACAGGAGATTGTTTATGCTGATACAGCACTGGCATACGATACCATTTCGACTATCGAATCGGTTAAATTTCAGGACACACTGATGATGTTTTCAAATCAGAAGCTAAACAAACAAAAACTTGCCGACCAAATCGTGAATGAATCTCCTGTAGTGGATGTTTTGGATAGTTTGATCACCATTAAGTTTTTCAATGATGATCATTTTATTCATGACCGGGATCAACTCAATATTTTTAATTATGCTAAAGATGAGGTGCCGGTTTTTCCGGATTCGGTTTATGAAGCCAGGATTGCAGAGCTGAATAAATACACACCTTTTGAGCTTACCTACAACAAAACCATCGGTAATTTCATCAACCTTTATGCAGTAAAAAGGCGCGACCTTTCTCAGCGGCTTTTAGGACTCTCGGAGATTTATTTTCCCATGTTTGAGGAAGTTCTGGATCAGTATGATATGCCGCTGGAATTGAAATACCTTGCAGTGGTTGAGTCTGCATTAATTCCCAATGCGGGTTCCCGGGCCGGAGCAAAAGGCTTGTGGCAGTTTATGTATCGAACCGGAAAAGTTTATGGCCTTGAAGTTAACACAATGGTTGACGACAGATACGATCCCTACAAATCTACCATTGCTGCTGCTAAGCACCTTCGCGACCTCTACGATATTTACAATAATTGGTCGCTGGCACTGGCAGCCTACAATTCAGGTGCAGGTAATGTAAACAAAGCCATTCGTCGCGCTGGCGGGGTAAGGAGCTATTGGGCTGTTTGGCCATTCCTGCCGCGCGAAACCCGCGGATATGTTCCTGCCTTTATTGCAGTATTTTACCTGATGAATCATGCCGCCGAACATAATCTTTATCCGGTCGATCCCGGCATTTTATACAATGGCATCGATACCGTTCATATTAAGGATGTACTGTCATTCGACCAGGTTTCGGAATTTTTGAATATTCCTTACAATGATGTGAAATTTTTAAATCCGTCGTTTAAAAAAGGGATTATTCCTGCCGATCCCGGGAATATTTATGCACTCCGGCTACCGCGTGAATATGTTGGTGAATTTGTTTCTAATGAAAAGGAAATTTATAATTTCAAGACGAAAAAAGGAGTTGAACGCGATAAATTACTGGCCGAAATAGAGCAGGCCAAAAGCAGAAATATTCACTATGTCCGCTCAGGAGAAACACTTGGTCATATTGCCAGGCGATACCATACATCAGTATCAAATCTTAAAGCCTGGAACAATCTGCGCGGTACTACCATTTATCCCGGCCAAAAACTCACTGTTTATGCCAACCCCAATGGATCATCTGCTTCTCAAAAAACATCTTCTACCACAGTTAAGCGATCCGGAAACAGCAGTTATCATACCGTAAAAAGTGGTGAAAATCTGGGTTTGATTGCCAAAAAATACAAATGCACTGTAACCGACCTCAGGAACTGGAACAACCTGAATGGCTCTACTATTCACCCCAATCAAAAACTAAAAGTTTATGAACCGGTGAGCCAAACCAAAACAGAAGTGGTAAAAACGGCAAATGGAAATGTAGAATACATTTATCACATCGTAAGACGCGGTGATACCCTTTGGGAAATTGCAAAACAATACGATGGTGTTACCGTTAATCAAATACGGCAACTCAATAACATTACAAACAGCAGGAAAATTAAGCCGGGGCAGAAACTAAAGGTTGCTGTTGCGAGTTAATATTTTGTCAACCAACCCACAACATTATGAAATTCAGAAGTCAGCTTTTTCCGGTATTATTTATGAGCCTTTTTGGGCTGTTAATCATTCATTCTTGTAGTGAAATTAGCCGCGGAGGCATGCAGCCATCTACCGGTGGAACCAACGAAATTTTGGTTGTTACAAACAGTGATGTCTTATGGAAAGGAAAAGTTGGCCAGGCTATCCAGGAATATTTTGGTGCAGATTTGGAAGGATTGCCGCAGCCTGAACCAAAATTTGATATGGCACATATTGCCGAGGAAAATTTGTCGAAAATGCTCAAAATACATCATAATGTTTTTATTGTAGATGTAAATAGCGAATTTGATGAGTCTATTCTTGAAACACGAAAGGATCTTTGGTCCAGCCCTCAGCGCGTAGTAAAGATGACAGTTCCTGATGAGCAGGCTTTTTTTGAGGAATTTGAGGAAAACAAGCAAGCATTTATTAAGTTGTTTAACGAAAATGAGCGGCGCCGGGTGAACGAGGCTTATGGAGCAATTGAGGATCATAAAATCACAAATATACTCAAGGATGAGTATGACCTGGAAATTCTTATTCCAAAAAGCTTTAGCATTGGTAAAAAAACCAAAGATTTTATCTGGTTGCGCCGCGAAGCTGAACGGTTTAGCCAGGGTATCCTGATCTACACTTATCCTTATACTGATACGGTAGCTTTTAATTACGATCATATTATTCAATACAGGGATTCTGTTACAAAGGAGAATGTTCCAGGGCCTTCGGATGGATCGTACATGAAAATCGCAATGATTGAACCTCCGGTTGAGAAACGCCTTGAATTTAACGAT
>CAYNDN010000383.1:4111-5391 GCA_964395075.1 uncultured Lentimicrobiaceae bacterium
GTTTGCTGTTGAAATGCGTGGACTATGGGAACTGCATGGTGATTTTATGGGCGGCCCGTTTGTGAGTTATACGGTTGTTGATGAGCGCCACAACCGGGTTGTTACCCTGGATGGATTTGTTTATAATCCCGGGCATGATAAACGTGATCTTCTCCGCCAGATCGAGTCATTGCTTTACACACTTTCGTTTCCTAAACCATCAGATAACGAAGTCAAACAGCAATAGCAAGGGTGAGGTTTTGAAAACCATCTCCACCCATAATCCTGATATTTTCGCATAAGCCTATTAGTGCATTCGTGGCATCTTTTCAGTATTTTTTTTGTGAAATTGTGCATGTTTTTCATTCATCATTTTATTGCCTTAAGCCATGATGCATTATATTTACGGCCATAAATTGCTTTACTTATGAATTTTATTGTTAAAATATTACTGTCGTCATTATCTGTAGTGGTTGCCTCCTGGTTATTGCCCGGTGTAAGTATCGAAAATTATTTCACCGCTCTTATTGTGGCATTTGTGCTGGCTTTGTTGAATATGGTGTTTAAACCCATCCTGGTAATTTTTACCATACCCATTACCATTTTCACACTTGGATTTTTCCTGTTGGTAATTAATGCAGTGATAGCATTGATTGCCGATTGGGTTGTGCCGGGTTTTTTTATCACCGGATTTTGGTCGGCATTTTGGTTTAGCCTTATCGTTACCATTATCAATTATTTTATAAACCTTGACGGCAAAGAAAAAAGGAGGAATTACTGATGAAACCACGTATGTTGACAAATCCACAGGAAGTGCTTGATACGGCTGATAAATGTGAGGTTTGTTTTGTATCGATGGCCACAAAAGATGGGATTCCTTATGTTGTTCCCATGAATTTTGGTTTGCACGAGGGAACAATTTATCTGCACTCGGCACAAACCGGCCGAAAGATCGATATCCTGAAAGCAAACCCAAACGTGTGTGTTTGCTTCACCACCGATCATAAACTTAGGTGGCAAAATGAGGAGGTTGCATGCAGCTACAGCATGAAATACCGCACCATCAGGGCGCACGGTAAGGTAGAATTTATTGATGATCCGGAAAAGAAGGTGGAAGCCCTGAATATCATCATGAAAAAATATACCGATAAGGAATTCACGTATAATGATCCGTCTATTCGTGAAGTGTTGTGCTGGCAGGTAAATGTAGAAGAGTGGGAGGGAAGGGTTTACGGTTATTAAAGAACCTAAAATCCGCAAGGATTTTTATTAGATCAATATTAAGGCATGATCCAGAAATC
>CAYNDN010000384.1:0-5389 GCA_964395075.1 uncultured Lentimicrobiaceae bacterium
GGGAGGAACCTTCGAAATGTCGGACGGCTATGCAGGAGGGCAGATTTTCTGTACCGGCGACAACCATTTTTATAACCTGGACATCAATGATAACACCATTGCCGGAGAAGACTTTGCTGTTGATCATAATTTAAACATCAATTCGGGAACTTTTAATGTGAATGGTAAAACCGTTGAAGTGGAAAATGAAGTAAATATTTACGGTATCCTTGAAATGACCAACGCTTTGGATGTATTGATATGTGGAGATGAAGTTTTCTGGAAACCCGGATCCAACGACAATATAACTGCGGGTAACATTTATTCTGCCTCCTGGACTTTTGAAGATGGTACAGATGCCATGCTGGGAACAGGAAATACGGTACACTTATCCTGGGGAAACTCACCATACGATTCGGACGCTGAATTTGGTAACCTGATTATTGGGCCATGGTCAAAATCCGGGAAATCAATAAAAAGCTATCCTGAAAATAATACAGGAGAAAGTCATCATGCTATGGAAGGAATATTTAATTCAGCTCCTGATGATGGTAAGTTAGTTTATCCAAGACGTGTGGCAGGCAACTGTACTACACTCTCCGGATTTGGTTGGTACTCCCCAATGGACATTATCGTTCAAGGAACATTAGATATTCAGGATGATGCACACCAAACCCTTACCTCAGACAACACCATTTACACCTATTCCGATTTTACTTTAAATGGTTTGCTCGATCTCCAGGACGAAGGCAATGGCTATGTGGATGGCCAGTTCCAGATTGCCTCAACCGGTGAACTGATCATCGAAGGCGGAGAGTTTATAGTGGAAAATGCCAGCCCGGGCACAACAGAGCTTTATGGGACTTTAACAATGACCGATGGCTTATTTCAAATTGATAAAAACTTTGATATTGCCTCCGGAGCCGTATCAAATATTTCCGGGGGAATGATCAGGGCCATGGGTTTTTATGCTCCATATCCCGGAACCTTTGAACCCACTGGAGGTATTGTTGAATCAAGTACCACAGGAGGTCTGAGCGGAATTGACTGCAGTAATGGAAACTACTTTTACAATTTTAATCTCAACCCTACTTATGGTGGGATTCATCTAATGTCTGATATTTTGATAACCAATGATCTGAACATTCTAACCGGACAGTTTAAATTTGAAGGTTTTACCGCATCTGTGCAGGGAAATACAACTATTCATGATGGTGGGCTCAGAATGGAAGACCCATCAGATGTTTTAAATGCCGGCGATGATCCTTCGGATGAGATAATATGGAAAGCAGATGCAACTTTTGATTGGAATGATAACGGCCGGATCAACATCTTTGGCCATTGTACCATTGAGAACGGAGTGGCTGAAAATGTTGAAGCCGATCAGGCTTTTGCCTTCGTCGGAACGGGAGATCAGGAATTCAATAATTTTGATGACGCAACTTTTGGAACCATCGAACTGGCCAAGCCTTCGGGAGCGCTGATTATTCCGGAATTTTCTTTTGTGGTTTGTGAATCATATGACAGAATCTCAGGAACACTTACCATTGATGGTGGGTTCTTTAATGCTATGGATCTAACTAATGATCATATTGATGGAATTATCAATGTAAATGATGGGATTTTGATTTTTATCCAGGATCTCTCCCAGGAGCTTTATCTAACAGGTGAAATCAATATTTTAAATGGTGATTTTGATATCAATGGAGGTGCTAATGAATGTCATATAGCTTATAATGACCCATTATCATTGAGCATAAGCAATGGGAGTTTGTCGTTTCTTACCGACATAAAAATATATGATAATAGCACACTTAATTTGAATATTTCAGGGGGAGAGATCAGTGTATTTGGTGATTTTTATAATGAAAATACAGGGTTCCAAGCCGATGGAGGAATCATAAAAATTAATGGAAATTGGAGAAACATAGAATGTTATGAAGGTTATTTTAATGACTTACTTATCAACGGAGATGTTTTTATAAAGAGTGACCTCTCTATTCATGGTGATCTGATTGTTGATGAGGGTGATTTAACAATTCTCAGAAAAGAAATCACATGCCAGGGAAATGTAGAGGTTAATCAGGATGGTATTTTTCACATCTGGGATGGAAGTACGCTCAAGTTAAATAATGGTTCAGATATTATCGCTCATCCCGGAGGCTCAATAATATCTATAACAACCCAAGGAAATACAAACCTTATAACAGGAATCAACACAGGAGATTATTATCATTTTACGATTAAAAATGAAGGTTATATCAGTTCAAACAATACGATTTTTGAAAATATGTCAACCAATGGCATTTTCATCGATGAAAATGGTGAAATAGGGAATGAGTGTTTTGAAAACTGCGTTTTCAGGAACGGAGCAGTTGGAGGTACATTATTAACTATAAATATTGATGAAAATATTGTTATTGAGGATGCTGTGTTTGAAAGCAGTTCCGATGGATCAACCTATAATGTTGCAAAAACCACTAATTTGGGAGAGGTTACTTTCACCGGATTTTCAGGGAATTTTTCTGGGGAGGATTATGAAAATGATCCGTTTAATCGTATCCATTGGTTCGAACCCTCCTTGATCGTAACCCCATCAAACCGAAATGTGGGCGCAGCAACGGGAACCACAACTTTCAATGTTACTTCAAATATTGATTGGACGGTTACAGAAGGATTCGACTGGATTGATGTGCTCCCCCTGTCAGGAACAGGAGACGGTACGCTCACCGTAAACTACGATGAAAACACCAGCGTCATCAGCCGCATGGCAAGCATTACCGTTTCAGGGGATGATGTGCCCGATGTAGTGGTAACGGTTACCCAGGCAGGCGCAGCACCGGCGTTATCCGTTACCCCGGATAATCAAAATGTATCCGCAGCAGCCGGCGGCACAAGCTTCGATGTATTCTCCAACACAAGCTGGAATGTCACCGAAAGTGTTGACTGGCTTTCTGTTGCTCCGATGAGCGGTAGCAGTGACGGCACCATCCTGGTCAGTTACGAAGAAAACACTTCCGTTACCGAAAGGATTGGTGAGATCACACTATCCACATTTGAAGTCACGGTTACGGTCACCCAGGCCGGCACCGATCCCATTCTGTCAGCCACACCTCCGAATCAGGATGTAGGTGCTGCCGCGGGAACGGTCAATTTCTCACTCACCTCCAACACATCCTGGACGGTGAACGAATCGGTGGGCTGGCTCAACGTTTCGCCCATGAGCGGAAACAACAACAAAACACTTGTAGCTTCCTACGATGAAAATACTTCGGTAAATGAACGGATAGGTGAAATCACAATTTCGGCAGCTGGTGTTCCTGATGTAATGATTACAGTTACACAATCCGGTGCCGATCTTGTTTTGACAGTAACCCCTTCAAACCAGACTGTAGGTGCCTCCGCCGGCAATACCACTTTTGATATCGAATCGAATACTTCATGGACAGTTTCAGAAACCGTAAGCTGGTTAAGCGTAAATCCTGGAAGTGGTTCAGGCAACGCGACACTTGATGTTTCTTATGATTTAAACAGTACCGGCGCACCGCGTGTTGGTGAAATTACTGTTTCAACAGATGGAAAACTTGCAGATGTTGTTACTGTAACACAAAATGGAAACCTTCCTGAACTTTCGGCTGAGCCCGGTTCGTTTGATTTCCTCGCACCCAACGGCATCGCATTCCTCAATGTGTTTTCCAACACCACCTGGATCATTACAGCTGATATGGACTGGTTGGGTTTGAATTTAGACACACCCTCAGGCGACCAGGTTGTGCAGGTTTCAGTGCAGATGAACAATACAGGTATCGTGAGAACAGGTGAAATCACCGTTGAAACGGAGGATGGTTCCATCGAAATTATCATACCTGTTACACAAGGGTATTTTGTTGAGCATGTCATTTCGTTACCAGCCGGCTGGTCGGGATTGTCGAGCTATGCCCTGCCAGGCCCTCCTTTTATTGAGGATGTTTTTTCAGGCATTGAGGATGATCTTGTAATCGCGCTCACCGAAACAGACATGTATTATCCCGCTGAAAATGTAAATACCATCAGTATGTGGGAGCCATTTTCAGCTTATAAAATTAAAATGGAGACGGCCACGGATTTGGAAATATACGGCAGCTCTTATCCCACCAAAACCATGACCATTCCATCGGGTTGGAGCATGCTACCGATAATCTCAGCCTGTGATGTGGATGTGGAGACACTTTTCAGTGCAGTGGTTGATAATGTTGTAATGCTTAAGGATATCGCCGGATATGGTGTTTACTGGCCCGAAATGGGCATAAATACAATTGGTGTTTTACAACCCGGCATGGCCTATTACATTTTAACGGATAGTGAAGTCGAGATCACATTCCCGCCTTGCAGCAAAACCTCAACCCCAACGAACCCGAAAGCTTTTGATTTTTCAAACCCGGCCTGGCCCGAACCACAAAAAACGCCGACCAGCCATAGCATTTACATCCATCCGGATGCCATCGGAGGTATTAAAGCTGGAAGTGTACTCGGTGCTTTCGATCACCAGGGCAACTGTTGCGGAATTTCCGAAATTAAGGATAATTCCAACTACATCCAGCTTTTTGGTGACGACCAGACCACAGCAGAAAAGGATGGCTTCACACCAGGAGAACGGATTTCATTTAAATTTTTATCCGCATCAGGAACTAACAGTATGAACCTTGAAGCAGTGTATGATCTTTCATTTCCGAAAGCTGACGGAACATTCATCGATCATGGTATTTCGGCGATAGATCATTTCAAAAGTCAGGCTTCAGGTATCGACACTTCATCGCCCGGAGATATCAACCTTTACCCCAACCCATCCAGTGGCAAGGTTAAACTGGCAGGATTAACACCCGGCGCAATGGTGTTGGTAGCGGATACACAGGGTCAGGTAATTTACGAAGATTTTACCGGCGATATGATTCTAAATATCGACCTTAGTTTTTGCGAGGCCGGTGTTTATATGGTTACGGTAAAGCAACAAGATCAAATCACGTATCATAAACTTGTGATTCAGTAACACATTTGAAGTTAGGTTTCTATTATTGCCCCGGCTTAAAGCACCGGGGCTTTTTTATCCCCTTAAATCCGCTGAAATAGTAATCTGTTTCATCCTGAAAGCTTTCGGGATAGCAACCCTGCAGATGTGCAAAGATAATGACAAGCCATTTCCCGGTTTTGGAAGCGGTTTTATTTTGGGAACTCTGCCTTTTTTCTTTTTTTTATTCTCGTTGACTGTATACACAAAAGGAAATCCATATATACAAAGACCAGATTGCATGTTTAACAATGAAACATTTTGAAATCTTTTATATTTCTATCCAAATCATTTTTTCCAATATTGTTAAAACCCAACTTGGACAAGCCAAAACCAAACAGGGAATAACAATCGAGAAGTTTTTAT
>CAYNDN010000385.1:0-5352 GCA_964395075.1 uncultured Lentimicrobiaceae bacterium
GTTAGCAGCATTGTGGTTTTCCCAAATCTAGGAATTTTTGATTCAGCCCTTGTTTGCCAGTAGCCAATCCCAACCTTTGCAGCAAGGTTTTTTACAAGCGTAACTTCAAGAAACCCATTGACGAAAATATTGGTTGAGAAATCAGCACCACGGAATTGCGAATTTGTGTCGTTTTTCCAGTAATCAAGGTCGGGGTCATAAACACCTATGCTTAAACCGAAACTTCTAACTTTGAAATTTTGTGGGTACTCATCATTATCCTGAGCAAAAACCCTACCGGTAAACAATGTACAGAGCAATAAAACTGCTGACCAACCTCTCAATGAAATACGAAATCCCATACTAATAAATTAATAAATTAAACTTTGCTCCCGGCAAAATAAAAAAGCATGAAACCCTGAAGATTCCATGCTTTAATTATTATAACATTCTTTCTGTTAATTTCCCCATCCCTGGTGGTGGCAATATGTTTCTTCAACTTTCCATTGGAAAATTTCCATTGGAATTTGCGTTACGTTTTCAAGAAATTCACCTGTGTAATTGTAAATTTTATAATTTGTTAACTTACAACGGGTATACAGTTGTTGCGCATATAGCTCACGTGGACCAATACACCTCGTGTCGATAACATAAAATTCGACTGGATCAGCACCAAAGCTAATTAAATCATTTATCAGCGTATTATCAACATCTGTAACGTAAACGAATGTTCCACAAGCGCCTTCGCTACATGTTTCTGACTCACCAGATAAAACATAAGGTGACCAACCGGTTTCCCCTACCAAACGATAGCCTGTAAAGGTGTACCAAATTGAAAAGTGCGGCATTTCGAATGTGGCCATTGTGCGATCTATGTTTAGCTGGCCTTCAATAATTTCCCATTCCTGAGTGTTTTCATTATAACTACCCAGGAGAAAAGGGGTGTCACCATCAATCACACTTTGGATGGTAACAGGCACTTCAAGTACCGGTTTGGCATCTGCCGGGAATTCAAGATCAGGTGAAAAATTAAAGCCTGATTGAATAGCTCTTTCGCCAAGAACCTCAAACTCACCAAATTTTGCTGGTGTAGGAATGTAGGTTACAGTAACATCGGTATTTGCTGAAACAGATCCCTGGGGAAATGTAATTGTGGGAGAAATATCAAAATCACTATTAATAGGGAATGAAGTTTCGCCGGTTGTTATTGTATTTGTTTCACCAATCTGATTCAGGTAAAAATCTTGTTTGGTCACCGCAATAATGTCCTCCGGAGATTGTTCAACATCAATTACACTACTTTGAGACAGATAACCACTTTTTGAGGCAGTTAAAATATAAGAACCAACCTGATCTCCTACCAGGGTTAGCTTTCCCGATTCTGAGGTGAACTCCTCCATAATTCCATCGGGATAAACTACCGTAAGGATCAGGTCGTTTAAAGGATCTCCCTGTTCACCATCATACACAGCAATTTTTAATTCGTTTTGGGTTTCAGGGTTTGGCTCTGGCCAATCTGATGTGCCTACTTTTTTACACTGTGTAAGTGAAAACAACATTACACCAGCCAAAAGCACGATGGCATAAATCGGTTTGTAAAATTTGGTTTTCATTGTTACTCCTTTTTTATTGTTACTTTTTATTATTTACAAATCTAAAAAAACTTTCAATCAGCAATATTTTTTATTTCGATAATTAACCGCTTTTTAACAAAATCAGGATTAAAATCCAGCAACTTATCTGTCAAATTGTATCCTGTTTGATATTGTACCCCATTTTGCGGAAAGCCTTTAGCTCTGTATTCCCAGGCAAAAAATTCGTTTGGTCTTACTCTGAATATCCTGAGTTTCGTATATTTTCGGGGAGACAGCGGTATTGCAAATCTGAATCCTCCATCGTAATCATCTTTTGTTGCCAGCGCAAAAAACCCGATTTTTACCTGTCCAAACTGGCGTAAAACTTCAAAGCGTGCAGCAGGCACATTAAACAAAAAATTCCCGACTTCAAGCCTTGCCACAATATCATAAGGATTGTAGCGGTATTGCGCGTTTAAAATTGCAGTTAGGTATTTTTGCTTATCGTAAAACTCGGTTCGAATACCCGTGAACGAATAATAACCGGTGTAACCAACATTGGCACCTATTTCAAAGTTCCCTTCTCTAAACAATTTCTTAAAATCAACATGAAAGCCTGCTCTGTTTTTATTGAAAAAACCGGCAGTAACGATGATGTAGAAGTTATCTTCAAGGCTTGCAAACTGGTTTAATGTAATGTTTCCCGGCCGTATGGTTTCCCGCTCAGAAACAAAAAAGAAATCATTTTGAATTGGAATTATCAATTGTGCTTTCAATGTGAGCCCACGCGCAAGCGTAGAATGAAGCTCAGGTATAAAGTTGATGTTTGATTCCACCGGATTATCAAAATTCCCAAACTTAGCTGACCAATTTGGGATAACTGGCAAATCAATCTTAAACGTTGATGCGTTAATTTGCGATGTATTATCAGGAACTAAATCAGATACATCTAAAGTTGCAAAAATGGCTTCAAAAAATGAAGCCTCATCAATTGCATTATTAATAAACTGATTGTATGCTTCAAATGGCATTATCAATCGAAGCATGGGAACCTGATCATTCAGCAAAATTAAATCCAGATGGCCCAACTGGGATGAATTGTATGTGTCAACTATCTTAATCAATGAGGCCATTCCGCGGGGTTCAAACCTATACCTCCGGTTTTCATAAAAAACCCTCAGTGTATCATCAACAGAGATAACACTAACATTCTCAAATCCTTCCACAACAATTTTGCTTTTGATTTGATCATTCTTACTCTGAGCAGCGATCTCATTAATATCTCCACAAATGAGGTTAACAATATGACAAAGAACTATTACTAAAATCTTAATCTTAAAGCAGTTAAAAAAATTCTCTCTCTCCAATCAAGTCTCAGTTTCAGTTGCAGAAAACTGCATTACACAATAGATACTTTTTTGCAAACATACATCAAAAAGATTTACAATCCAAGATACCCCCGCAATTTCAGGTTAAAAAAAATTAATTCGGCAACTTTTTATTGCAAGAAAAAATTTCAATCTAACTTAGCAGATTGATTATGAATAATTTTAGAAACTTACAACTCATTTTCTGCCTTAATTTGGCAGAATATTAGTTGTAAGTTTCTTTTGCAAAATTTATAATTGTCTAAAATACAAATCAGATTTTCGTGAATAGAGTTGTATGTATGAGCATTTTATAAAATACGTTAATACACATCGCCTTTTTCATAAGGGCCAAAAAGTTTTACTTGCAATCAGTGGGGGTATCGATTCGATGGTATTGGCCCATTTGTTTATGCAGGCAGGGATTGACACCGCTTTTGCACATTGCAATTTTGGATTGAGAGGTGAAGAAAGTAATGCTGATGAAATGTTTTTGAAAAATTTCGCCATCAAACATAATCATCAAATATATATTGGAAAATTAGACGCAAAAGCGCATGCCACTCAGCATAAAATTTCGATACAAATGGCAGCACGAGACCTCAGGTATGGTTGGTTTGAAAACATCCTCCAGACCACTGACTATGAATTATATGCAACCGCCCACCATTTTGATGATCAGGTAGAAACATTTTTTATCAACCTGTTGCGCGGAACAGGTATAAACGGCCTGACAGGAATTCCGGCGAGAAATGGCAATTGTATCAGACCGCTTCTTTTTGCTGACAGGAATATGATAAGAAATTACGCCAAAAAAAACAAAATCGATTTTCGGGAGGACAGTTCAAATAAAAGTGATAACTACCTCAGGAACAGAATCAGGCACTGGGTTTTGCCGGTGCTGGAAAAAGCCGGGGGGAACTATAAATCAGGTCTTGAAAACACCTTCAATGCGATGATCTCATCCAGGAAATTTATTGATAACCAAATGGACTTGATTAAAGCAGGGATAATGAAGCAGTTGGATGATTATATTTACATCAATATTGACGGTTTAAGCAAGACATCAGAGCCGGCCTTTGTTTTGTTCGAATTAATCAGGGCTTACAATTTCAACTTCCCGGCAGCGAGGGATATAATAGCCGGATTGAAAAAAACCCCGGGGAAAAGATTTTATTCACCCACACACGAATTGGTTATTGACAGAAGCCATCTGATTATTTCAGTAATTAGAAATGTTGAAAATTTATCTTGTGAAATACCGGAAGACATTTCTGAAATCAATACTCCGGTAAATATCCACGTGTCAAAATTTTGCTATATGGGTCAATCCATTCCAAAAAAAGCTACTTTCGCCTGGTTGGATTTTGATAAACTAAATTTTCCGATCGAGATTCGGAATTACCGGGAGGGCGATTACTTTCATCCTTTAGGCATGCAAGGCCGCAAAAAGCTTTCCAACTTTTTTATTGATGAGAAAATTTCTATTCCACAAAAGCGAAAAACGTATGTGCTGGTTTCGGGAGGACAAATTGCCTGGATAATCGGCCACAGAATTGATAACAGATTTAAAATTACCATGAACACCCGAACTGTTTACGCGTTGGAAATAATTTTTAAACCTTTCTAAATAATTGGAATTAAGTTTTTTTTCGGTTTTCAAAATTTTAATCACTGGCCAAATGATTACTTTTGCGCGCCATAGACAATCCCATGCATTTTAAGGGGTACAACAAATAAAATGAATTGACTAAATCATCGTTATCAGGCTACAAATATTGTTAAAATTAAATACGTTACGATGGAAACATCTCGCTCCAAACATTTCAAAAACATTTCACTATCCACATTACTCGTTTTAATTGCATTTTCAGGTTTGATGGCACAAGTGCTTAAACCTGTGAAATGGAGCTACGAAAGTAAATTACTGGAAAACAATGAAGCTGAACTTATTTTTAAAGCAACAATCGATGACACCTGGCATCTTTATTCACAAAACATAAAGGATGGCGGACCGGTAAAAACCTCTTTCTTCTTTAATGACCTCAAAAATGTCGAATTTATTGGTGTCGATCCGGATATCACTGAAGAGGAAGGCTTCGAGCCCGGTACAAAGCTATTCAGGGTGGTCTTTTCGGAACCAGAACCCATAGAGGAAGAAGACCCGAATTTTAATATGGTGGTTAAATATTTTGGCCACGAAGCAGCATTTAAACAACGCATCAAACTGCCCTCGGATGACCCATTGGTATTGGATGGTTTTATTGAGTTTATGTGCTGTGATGATGAAAAATGCCTGCCACCTGCTGAGTTTGAATTTGAGTTTGCTTTCAATCAAACTGATGAATCTAAAGCCGCTGTAATTGAGCCCGATGAAAGCTCCAATACAGAAATAACAAACGACCTTACAGGCGAAAATCAAAAAAGCCTAT
>CAYNDN010000386.1:0-5350 GCA_964395075.1 uncultured Lentimicrobiaceae bacterium
CTCAACCTGACAGAAAGGCCGCTTACACAAAAAGTGAATTATGGTGACGACCCGATCTCGAATACGATTTGGGGGATGGATTTTGCCTATCAAACCAAATCCCGATTCATCACAAAAATGGTAGATGCGCTGCCATTTATCAATACCAAAGAGGAATCGAGGGTAACCATCGATGGTGAATTTGCCCATTTTATCCCCGGCCACTCCAAAGCCATCGGGAAAACGGGAACCTCCTACATCGACGATTTTGAGGGTAGCAAGTCCACTATCGACCTGAAAAACCAGGCTTTCTGGCACCTTGCCAGCACACCACAAAAGCAAACTGATCCCGGCCTCTTTCCGGAAGCGGCAAGCGGAACTGATGAAGTTTATGGCTACAACCGGGCAAAACTTGCCTGGTATATCGTTGATCCATTGTTTTACGATCAGACCGGAAACCTCCGACCACCCAACGTTGACCTGAATGAACTCTCGCAAAACCTTGTACGTCAGGTGCTGGAAACCGAGGTGTTCCCGAATAAAGATGTTCCCAATGGAATTCCAACAAACATACCTATCCTCAACCTGGCTTTTTATCCTAATGAACGAGGTCCCTACAACTACGATGTGGAAGGCATCGCCGGCATTTCTGCCGGCATCGAAGAAAACGGAACACTCCGCAACCCCGAAACACGTTGGGGTGGAATTATGCGTAAAATTGAATCCACCGACTTTGAAGCTACCAACGTGGAATACATCGAGTTCTGGATGATGGACCCCTTTACCGATGAACAAAATGGCAAAGGTGAGTTATATTTTAACCTGGGGGATATTTCGGAAGATGTTTTGCGCGACTCCAGAAAGGGTTATGAAAATGGTCTGCCCACTTCAGAGATTGTAGAAAATGTGGATACCACAATATGGGGACGCGTACCAACTTTGCAGGCATTGGTTGAAAATTTTAGTAATGAGGCTGGTGCAAGAGCATTTCAGGATGTAGGTTTTGACGGACTCCGCGATGAGGATGAGCTAACTTTTCACAGTGACGATTATCTCCAGAAACTCGAACAACTTTATGGCCCCAATTCCGAGGCATTCCTTCAGGCACTCGCCGACCCTGCCAACGATAACTACCATTATTTCAGGGGAACGGATTACGATAACGACCCGCAATATTCAAGTGTACTTGAACGCTACAAAAAATATAACGGCACCGAAGGCAACTCACCCACCGACGACCAGAATCCGGAAACATACCCTACAGCAGCCACAACCCTGCCAGACGTAGAAGACATCAACAGGGATAATACCTTGAGTGAAACCGAAAGGTATTTCCAGTACAAAGTTGAACTCGACCCGAACACCATGCAGGTAGGCCAGAATTATATTACTGATATATTGGAGGTTGAAGGCATCCAGTTACCAAACGGGCAAAGCGGAGAGGTGAAATGGTACCAGTTTAAAATTCCGGTGCGCGACCCATCAAAAATTGTTGGAGGTATCCAGGATTTCCAGTCTATCCGGTTTATGAGAATGTTTATGAAAGGATTCTCCGAGCCTACAGTATTGCGCTTTGCAACACTGGAACTCGTACGTGGCGAATGGAGAAGGTACCGGTACGACCTGCTGTCGCCGGGCGAATACATCCCCAACGACGTTCAGAGTGAAACCTCATTCGATATTCTTTCGGTGAACATCGAAGAAAACGGAAGCCGTACACCGGTTCCTTATGTCATTCCTCCGGGAATTGAACGTGAGATTAATCTGGGAACCACCAACCTGCAACAGCTAAATGAGCAATCGATGGTATTACGTGTTTGCAACCTATTGGACGGCGATGCACGAGGTGCCTATAAAACCACAGATTTCGACTTCAGGCAATACGGCAACCTGGAGATGTTTGTACATGCCGAAAAACTGATCGAAGACCAGGAACTGGAGTACGGTGATCTGAGTGTATTCATCAGGATCGGATCCGACCTCACCGAAAACTACTACGAATACGAAATACCACTAACATTTACTCCCTGGGGTACCGGAGCCTCCAATGCTGAAGCCATCTGGCCCAATGCCAACCGGTTCAACATTAACCTGGAAGATTTGGTAAGCAAAAAACTTGAACGCAACAAAGAAATGCGTAAACAAGGTTCCACGGTAACATTTACCATGCCGTACACCACTTTCATCGGGCCAAACAAAGTAACCATCCTTGGCAGCCCGAGTATCAGTGAGGTACGTGCCATCATGATCGGAGTTCGAAATCCAAAACAAACTTCCATAACCAGCGATGACGATGGTTTAAGCAAATGCGCCGAAATTTGGGTAAACGAATTACGATTAACTGATTTCAACAATGAGGGTGGACTGGCAGCAACAGCACGGATAAAAACCGATCTTGCTGACCTCGGTAATGTTACCCTTTCAGGGTTGTACAGCACCCCCGGATATGGTAGCATCGAAAAGAAAACCACCGAGCGTGCCCAGGAATATACCCGGAATTTTGATTTTTCCACCAACCTCGAACTGGGGCGGTTCTTCCCCGAAAAATGGGGCATCAGGCTACCGATGCACTTCGACTATTCCGAATCGAGACTCACCCCGAAATACAACCTGCTCGATCCTGACATCAAACTAAAAGATGACCTGGATACTTACAATAACCAAGCGGACCGCGATTCCATCAAATCGCTGAACGAAGATTTCATCATGCGCAAAAACATCAACTTTGTGAATGTGAGAAAAGACCGGGTAGGAGCTTCGTCAAAAGCACATTTTTACGACATCGAAAACTTTGATTTCACCTTCAGCTATTCAGAGATATACCAGCGCAACGTAGATATCGAATACGACCAACAGAAAAAATATCAGGGCGGTATCGGATACAATTTCAACAACAACCCAAAAAATATTAAGCCATTCAGCAAAATGAAGCTCTTTAGCGGAAAGGCCTTCGCCCTCATCAAAGATTTCAATTTTTACCTCATGCCTAAACTGTTCTCCTTCAGAACGGATATGAACCGGGAATACAGCGAACGGCTTTTGAGGAACAAGAGCCAGTATGAGGTATTGATTCGACCTACCTACCTAAAAAAGTGGGATTGGTCGCGAAATTATGATCTTAGATGGGATTTGGCAAGCTCGCTCAGACTTGATTATAAGGCAAACGTACTGGCATATGTTGATGAGCTTCCCGGATCACTGGAAACCGATGAGTATTATAGTTATGATGAAAAACGAGAGCAAATAGAATCGCAAATACGAAACCTCGGAACCAAAAATACATACAACCATAATCTTGGCCTGAATTATACCATCCCGATCAACAAATTCCCGTTACTCGACTGGGTGAGTGCAACAGCCCGCTATCAAGCCAACTACAAATGGCAGGCATCACCAAGGTCACTGCAGGACAGGCTGGGTAACCAGATTGAAAACTCAAACACAATACAGCTCAACGGAAACCTGACCTTAGACAGGTTATACAATAAACTGCCATTTCTTGAAAAGGTAAACAAAGGCAGCAACAACCAGGGCAGACGACCATCACCCAGGCCGCCACAACGTAAACCTGAAGAACCTGAGCAGGACACCGCGAAGGTTAAAAAGAATTATTTTAAAATTTTTGGGAATGGTTTCCTGAAGCTGTTGATGAGTGCCAAGCGGGCTTCGCTTTCCTATTCGCAGGGCAACGGAACCTTTCTGCCGGGTTTTATGCCCGAACCAGGCCTGATTGGCAACAACTGGGGCATGGATGCCCCGGGATTGGGATTTGTGTTCGGCATGCAGGATGACAGCCTCCAGTGGATAGCTCAGCGCAACGGTTGGCTCACTGACGATACTTTGCTAAACACGGCATACATGACCAAGTTTAACGAACAGATCAACTTCCGTGGTACCATTGAACCGTTTGCCGATTTCAAGATCGAGCTCACGGCCGACCGAAATTTTAGCCTCAACCATCAGGAATATTTCAAGTCGGATGCAAATGGAAATTTTGGCTCCTACTCAGAAATCCAGCAGGGAAGTTTCAGTATATCATTTTTTAGTTGGCGAACGGCCTGGGTTAAAGATAATGATAAAAACGAAAACCAGAATTTCATAAATCTCAAAGAAAACCGACTCATAGTCGCCGAAAGGTTGGCCCGGGAAAATCCCAACTGGAATGGTAACTATATCCTGGATTCCATTACCGGCGTATCATATCCCGAAGGTTACGGGCCAACCCAGCAGGATGTGTTGCTGTATTCCTTCTTATCTGCCTATAGTGGAAAATCGGCCTCAGGCTATATCCTTGAATCCATGCCAAAAATACCGGCACTCAACTGGCGGGTTACCTATAACGGGCTTTCGCGAATAGAGCCCTTCAAATCGTTCCTGCGCAGCCTCACCATAACGCATGGATACAGGAGTTCTTATTCGGTAGGATCGTTCCAGTCAGTGATTGATTATTTAGAAATAAATGATTTTCCGGCAGCACAATATCCCGCCAACAGCAACTACATCCCGGAGTATCAGATTCAGCAGGTAAGCATCATCGAACAGTTCAGCCCGCTGATCACCTTCGACATGACATGGCTCAACAGCCTGATGACCAAGTTTGAGATTAAAAAAGCCAGGAACCTTTCGATGAGTTTTGTGAACAACCAGCTCACAGAAGTAAATAGCAATGAGTTTATTGTTGGGCTTGGATACCGGTTTAAGGATGTTAAATTTGCCATCAGGAACATGGGAGGAGGAGGCAGCCGCCAAAATGTGAAAAGTGATTTGAATATCCGGGCTGATTTCTCCATCCGTTCCAACAAAACAGTACTCCGCCGTATTGACGAAGACATCAACCAGGTTTCTACCGGGCAGCAGGTGATCTCCATTAATACTTCTGCAGATTATATGGTTAACCAAAGATTAAACATCCGCCTGTTCTTCGATAAGGTGATTAACAATCCTTATGTATCATCGCAATACCGCAACTCCACAACCAATGGTGGTATAAGCCTGCGTTTCACACTGGCTCAGTAAGATACTAAATCATAGAAAATCAATAGCCCCGTCATTTATGGTAGGGGATTGAATTATTTCTATTTCTAATAGACAAAATCCAGAAAAATGTAGTATTAAATATCCAAATTTTTCTGGATTTTGATTAAGTTGTTGTTTGTTAATTATTTAACCCCGCCATAAATGCAGAACTCCTCACTTAGCGTAAAAGTGATTGTCGCAGTTTTTCTGCTACACCATCCCCGGCCTGATTTGTTTAATGCTGTTTTCAACAACAATTCTGATTCGCTTTTCACGGGTTTCAGCGCGTTTGGCGTTGTCAACCCAACGTATGTAGATATTCCGGTATGAGGGAGCAAACTTTTTGAAATGCTCC
>CAYNDN010000387.1:0-5336 GCA_964395075.1 uncultured Lentimicrobiaceae bacterium
CCCGGAACCTACTTTATCGGAAGAAAAACCGGAGATGAGTTTATCAACTGGCACTGGAGTTCAGAAAGAATATTTAATTTTGTAAGAGCAATAACTCATCCCGGACCTTATGCCCAATCCTGGATCGAAACAGATCATGATTATCATTTGATTTACATTAAGAACGTACAGATTGTGAAAAATGCCATACCGTATATTTGCAGTGCGGGCGGCATTGTTGGAAAATCAACGCGTAACAATCCACTTGTAAAAACCGGCGACACCACCCTCGAAATCATCGATTATGAAATTGACCACCCGGTAAAAAAGAAGCTTATAATTGGTGACCGTCTCGGTATCAATTTAAACCTGCAAAGGATTTGGAATAAGAGCAAAAAAAATGAAAGCTAAGCCGGATTAAATTACCAAACTGCAAACTCATTTGTATCAAGCCGCGAAAGAGTAAACCGGTTTTCATTTATCAATGTTGCTTTTCGAGGAACTGTAGTTAAACCTGCCGCATATCCCTTGCCCTTCAGTTGTTTAATCGTAATTTCATTATATGCTCCATACGGATAACACATAACCCGACAGTCCTTTTCTACGCCTAATGTGCCGAGAAAATCATCCGTTAAATGGACTTCACTTTTTTGTTCTTGCTCATCGAGTGAATTCAACCATTCATGACTGTAGCCATGACCCCCGATAAACATACCTTTGTTTCTCATAAGCTTTAACTGGTCTTCATTCATATATAATTCATTTGAAAACACCTCTTCCGAAACTCCTACAAACTGCTCAAACATATCGGAAATTATTTTTGCCCTGGCTTCCAAAGGCAATTCCCGCTGCAATACCCTTTTAAAGATAATAATCTCAATTGGGTCATATGGGTGTTCGGAGCTTTCAATGCGATTATAATATTCTTGTGGCTCTTCAAGATCAAAGTCCTTCTGGCAATCCTTAATCTTTTTTGAAAGATGATTAAGTAGTTCTTTTGGTTTCTCCGATGAAGCCAGAATAAAGTGAATTTTATTGACATCCAGGACCTTATTTTCCAGTGTGGACTGCACAGGCGGGAAAAAGCAGCCCTGGATTCCCCGCTCATCCAAGATGGGAAAAACCTCCGTATAATGTTCCAGGTAACCATCATCAAAAGTCAGGAGAAGAGCATTTTCAGGAAAACCGTTATAACTTCCATTTAACGCTTCAATGCATTGCTCCATGCGTACAAATGTATATTTCTGATGAAAATAGTCAAGTTGATCCATAAAATATTTGAGTTCAAGGCCCTTTATTTCAGGATAGCGGGTTTTTTTCAACTCCCTTACATAGTGGTACATCACAATCGTAACTTTCTGCATAAAATCACCTTTGATAATTAAAGAACTATAATTTTAAAAACGTGTCCATATCTGTTATAATAGAATAAATTTAAATCTATAGACACTTTTTGCGGGGTACTATTTCAATATACCTTAACCTTGGTAAAAAATATAAGGGATAATGGAGATCATTTTTTTGACAAATCGTATTTTAAAGTTTTGTCCAATCTAAATAGTCCATTTTAATCTTTTAAGGGTCAAATTGAATAAGCAACAAGAAATAAATAAATTTTATGCAAACATTAAAGAAAGTTCTTGTCACAGGCGGAGCGGGATACATCGGTTCTGTTTTGGTTCGATTGTTACTAAAAAAGGGATTTGCTGTTCGTGTCCTTGATAATCTCAGCTTTGGAGGTGAATCGATTCTTGATTTGCTTGATGAAGAAAATTTCGAGTTTGTTTTGGGCGATATCAGGAATAACAATGATTTGAAGAAAACTGTAAAAAATGTTGATTATATTGCACATCTTGCTGCAATTGTGGGAGATCCAGCCTGTCGAAAGTTTTCTGACGAGGCAAGGGAAATTAACCTGGATGGCTCAAAGCAGTTGTATGAAATAGCTAACCTTGCCGGTGTTAAAAAATTCGTGTTTGCCTCAACCTGCAGCAATTATGCAAGATGAAAGACCCGGCCTCTTATGTAAATGAAGAATCTGAATTAGCTCCGATATCATTGTATGCGGAAACCAAAGTAGAAACAGAAAAATTTCTATTGAATCAACCCAAAACAAACGTTTGTAAACCGACGATTCTCCGCTTTTCAACCGTTTATGGATTATCGCCCCGGCCGAGATTTGACCTGACGGTGAACGAATTTACAAAGGAACTTACACTCGGGCGGGAACTTGTCGTGTTTGGGGAACAATTTTGGCGTCCATATTGTCACGTGGTTGACCTTTCAAGAGCGGTTCTGGAGGTTTTCGAAGCACCTGAAGAAAAAGTTTCTTTTGATGTTTTTAATGTCGGTGATACAGAAGAAAATTATCAAAAGGAAATGATTGTAAAAGAAATTCTGGAATTAATACCTGACGCAAAAATTAAATATGTCAAAAAAGATGAAGATCCGAGAGATTACAGGGTGTCATTTGAAAAAATAAAAAATCAGCTTGGTTTTAATATAACGAAACGAGTTCCGGATGGAATAACAGAAATAAAAAAGGTAGTCAGTGAAGGTTTTATTAAAAATCCGGATGATAAACAGTATAGCAATATTTAAAAAAACAATTCATCACAAACCCTTCTCTATTTTATTTAGATATGGCTAAGCAAAAGGTCACCATAATCACCTATCATTACGTCAGAGAACTTGCAAAGAGCAGATATCCAAAAATTAAAGGGCTTCCCGTTGACCGTTTCAAAAAACAGATTCATCATTTTAAACAAAACTATTCTTTCATTTCTGTTTCTCAATTATTATCAGCCGTTCATAAAAAAACCGAACTGCCGGAGAATTCACTCTTACTCACCTTTAACGACAATTATCTTGATCATTTCAGATACGTATTTCCGGTTCTGAGTAAAATGAAAATACCGGGACTTTTTTTTCCGGAAATAAGAGCTGTAAAAGAAGAAATAGTCTTGCCCAATCATAAAATTCACTACATACTGGCAAGCGCGCCTTCCGAGCAGGTTATCGTTCAGGAACTGTTTGATCTGCTGGATGAAAATCAAAATGAGTTTGGCCTCGAATCCAAAGAGTTTTATTTCAAAAAACTTGCCAATACCTCCTCTTACGATACAAAAGAAGTTATATTCATAAAAAAGCTGCTTCAAACGGAATTGCCGCAACATGCCTCCGATTATTTTATTGACCGGCTATTCAAGAAAATTGTGGATATTGATGAGAAAGTCCTGAGCAATGAACTTTATATGAGAAAAAAACATATCCGGTGCATGCTTCGCCACGGTATGCATTTCGGAATTATCGGTTACAATCATAAAAGGTTACCGGCATTGAGCACGGATGAGCAGAAAAAAGAGATAGAATTATCCAAATCTTTTTTAATCGAGGCGGGTATGGATCCTGCAGAACTCACTGTGAGTTATCCATGGGGGGATTATAACAGAAAATTATTTAATATGTTAAAAGCCAATCAGATACAGGCAGCTTTTACTTCCGTAGCTGAAATTGCCGAGTTGAATCATCACCATCATTTTGAGTTACCACGGTTTGATACAAATCATTTTCCAATATGAAAAATCCTGAAATTTTTAAAAACACTATTGAATTCATTCGCCGTGAATTTCAAACTCCGGAGGCATTTATCCCGCTTCATGAACCTCGTTTTACCGGAAACGAACGAAAATATATCCTGGATGCCATCGATTCCACCTTCGTTTCGTCGGTCGGAGCTTATGTTGATCAATTCGAAAAGATGATGTCTGAAATAACGGGAGCTGCCTATGCAGTTGCCACAGTTAACGGTACATCAGCCTTACATACGGCATTGCTTTTAGCCGGTGTTCAACCAAACGACGAGGTTATTACCCAGCCTTTTACATTTGTGGCAACAGCCAACGCCATTTCCTATACCGGAGCCTATCCGTTGTTTACGGATATTGATAAAGATACACTGGGGCTCTCACCGGAAAAACTTGATACATTTCTCAGAAATAGCATGAAAAGGGAAAACGGAAAGTGGGTAAATAAGACAACAGGCCGTAAAATCGGTGCCTGTGTACCCATGCACACCTTCGGGCACCCTGCGAGAATTGATGAGATTGTTGAAGTTTGTGGCCGGTATGACATTCCGGTAGTAGAAGATTCAGCAGAATCTTTGGGCAGCCTATATAAAAATCAACACACCGGCACATTCGGGCTATTGGGAATTTTCAGTTTTAACGGAAATAAAACCGTAACGTGCGGAGGCGGTGGTGCCATTATTACAAATAACCGGGAACTGGCGGAAAAGGGCAAGCATCTGACCACGACCGCCAAAAAAAGCCATAAGTGGGAATATGTGCACGATGAAATCGGATATAATTACCGGATGCCGAACCTGAATGCCGCATTGGCCTGTGCACAGCTCGAAATGTTAGATAAATACATCGAAAATAAGCGGGAACTGGCAAACCTGTACGGAGATTTCTTTACCGATACCGGGATACAGTTTATCAGAGAACCCTCTCATGCTAAAAGCAATTACTGGCTTAATACTATTCAACTTAAAGAAAAATCGGAGCGGGATGCATTTCTTGAATATACAAATGAAAACGGCATTATGACCCGGCCGGCATGGCGCCTTATGCATAAACTCGATATGTTTAAAGAGTATGAAACCGGCAACCTTGAAAATGCTGAATCACTTGAACAACTTATTGTTAATGTTCCAAGCAGTGTAAGAGTTTGATTATGAATGAGAACCGTACAACGATCATTGCAGAAGCCGGTGTTAATCACAATGGTAAATTAGCCATAGCCAAAAGACTTGTAGAAGTCGCATCAGATGCAGGTGCCGATTATGTTAAATTTCAGGCATTCCGGGCAGAGAAACTTGTAAGCAGGGAAGCTGTAAAGGCAGAATATCAAAAGCGTAATATCGGAGATGGCGACGATAAACAATACAATATGCTGAAAAAACTCGAAATCGGCCGGGATTTTCATCATCAATTGCTTGAATACTGTAAGGAGCGCAATATCGGTTTTTTGTCTTCTCCCTTTGACATTGACGGCATTACAATGCTATATGACCTGGGCCTTCGTATTTTTAAGGTACCGTCCGGTGAAATCACAAATCTTCCGTTCCTCAGAAAACTCGGGCAACTGAATTGCGAGGTAATTATATCGTCCGGCATGTCCTGTATGGATGAGATTCAAAAAGCCATCCGGGTTCTTGAATCGGCCGGTTTAGACAAAGATAAATTAACCGTTCTTCATTGCAATACTGATTATCCAACCAAATTTGAAGATGTAAACTTGCGGGCCATGAATTCAATCGGCGAGCAATGTGCTGTAAAAATTGGTTACTCTGA
>CAYNDN010000388.1:0-2388 GCA_964395075.1 uncultured Lentimicrobiaceae bacterium
CAGCCATTTATGCGGAAATTTAAAAGGGGTGCCAATGGCAAACTTAGGTATTTCTACTTCATGAAGAATGCTGTATTTACGATCCAGGTTTTTTAAAAAATATTCCATGATATAATTCCCTGGCCTGGTGGTCATATCAGGCATCAACACCGGCTGCTGGTTACCTTTATCAATCACCAGATACTTTCCGCGTGTTTTACCACGAATCATACCTGTAATTATCCTAAGTCCAACAAAAAGCGCATAGCGAAAAATTGAAAGCAAGTTCTTTTTTTGGTTTTTGGAAGGGGTGACAAAAGCAACATTTTCCCCAAAATAATGCTTTAGGTCTGCATCTGCATAAACAGTATATTCCGTTTCATCATCGATGTATTGTTCAATCAATGCTTTGTCGTAAAGCTTGTTTCTTAATGTAAAATAAATCCTGAACTTGTGATAATACCATATACTCGCAAAATCCGAAATCGCCAGATGATCAGATACTGAAACCTGTTCAATTGCTTTGTCGCCCAATTCAATTAGCCGGTCAAGCACTTCATAATTCAACCTTTTTTTTTCTGAAAACTTTAGTTCAATGGTCTCCGGGTCAGCATAATCAAAACGCTCTGACAAAGCCGGCAAACCAGCATGCACATAAACCGAAACGCTATCGGACCGGATTTGAGCCTTTACCTTTTCAGTTTCAGATTCCTGAAGATTTCTTAAAATAATGATTGCTTTCTTCATAGTTAATTAAGCACACCCAATAGAAACATCAACATCATTCACCGGGTAAAGGTATCAAAATCATATAACAAATGAGCTTCAGAATTTTGCTCATTGCTTTTTTATCAAAAATAAATACATTTGTTAAAAATTTTTAAAGAACAATCTTTTATTTTTCAGGTGGATTTAAAACCAATTCATATCACCCTTATATACATATTTTTCCACAGTTTTGTATGCGCGCAGGAAATCCACTTTTCGCAAATCCGGAATAACCCGGTTTTTATCAACCCTGCGAGTACTGGAGTTTTCAACGGAAAGTTACGCCTCGGGGCTTCGTACCGGAGTCAGGGAAGAAGCATTTCGGTACCTTACATCACTTTTGCGGGATGGGGAGATTTTAAAATAAATTTAGACAGTCGCAACAGCACATCCCTCGGGTTGGGCATGCTTCTTTACAGCGACAATGCCGGCGAAGGATCGCTGCGAACAACAGCCATGTACGTTCATGGATCACTGATAAAAGGATTTAACCGGCAAAACAGCCTCCGCGCCTCCCTGGGTTTTTCTATCGGCATGATTAATAAAGCCGTAGATATCACGAAACTCGTTTTCGATAACCAATGGAACGGTACCATTTTCGATCCCAATACCTCCAGTGGGGAATCGCTGGATCAAAATGCTGTTTTGGCTCCCGATTTTGGGATCGGAGGATTGGTTTGCTGGGACATCAATGATAATATAAATACCCGATTCGGGATTTCATTAGGCCACATCAACAAACCCAATTTAACATTTTATGAAAGTGAACACCGCCTGGAACACAAGTTGACATTTCATGGGCAAGCCAGCATGAGGATCGGCGAATTCATGATGCTGAATCCCGAAGCATATTTAGCCCTGAAACAATTTAGCAACGAACTGCTGCTGGGCGCAAATGTGGAATTTATCAAAGACAACAAAAAATTTATTACCGGATTGTGGTATCGACACGAGCGCGATATCATTCCGCACATTGGATTTTATGTGAATGAATTTCTATTGGAAATGAGTTACGACATCAACATCTCCAAATTGCACGTTGCCTCCAATTATCGGGGTGGTTTCGAAATATCGATCATCAAACAGCTAAACCTGAACAAAAAATTCCCCGGATGTAATGCATTTTAATTCAATAAATATGGTGATTTTGCTAAGACAGCTCGTGCTGGTATTCTTGCCGGTGCTATTAGCTATATTTCCGAATCCGGCACATGCTGACGATTATTACTGGGTTGGAGGTACCGGCAACTGGAGCGACATCAACCATTGGGCCACAACCAGTGGCGGTTCGGTGCTGCATATCCAGGCTCCCACCATAGCGGATGACGTGATTTTTGACGGCAACTCATTTCCATCCGTAAGTCTGACCGTTACCATAAACCAGAAAAATGCTATTTGCCGCAACATGACCTGGGCCGGCGTTACCAACTCCCCTACCCTTACCGGTAACGACACTACCAGCCTGCGTATCTACGGTTCCCTTGAATTCGCTCAAAACATGACTGTAAGCTATGAAGGCGATGTTTATCTCGAAGCCACCTCACCCGGAAACACAATTACATTGGCAGGCCATACTTTAAACTGCGAAATAATTGCTGAAGGCAACGGTGGCGGCTGGCAACTAACGGATGATTTCCAATC
>CAYNDN010000388.1:2398-5329 GCA_964395075.1 uncultured Lentimicrobiaceae bacterium
AGCTCCACAACTTCCAACACCCGGAGCATGATCCTCGGCAATTCAGCCTTCAGCTTGTCTTCCTGGAACATCAATGCCGAAAATCTTTTGTTGGAAGCATCCGAAAGCAATTTTGAAATTTTATCCTCGATGCACAATGAAAACGGTGAGCGGCTGATCTTCAGCAATGTAACCTTTGTGGGGCTTTCAGGCTCATTAACTGCAGCAAACAATCGTGTGGTGTTTCGCAATGTGGATTTTCAGTTCGGGCAGGCACACGGAGACTTCACCATCGACACTTTAAATTTTGCAGCCGACGGCACCGTATCAGGAAACGATTCCATAACACACCTGCAATTCGCCGGATTTGGCATACTAAATCCTGAAAATCACGTAATTCAAACCCTGATCGCAAAAGATAATTGTCAGATGGAGGGCAATCATGTAATAGATTCACTACTGATAAACGGCGATGCAGCTATTTCGGGCACAAACAATATCGGGGTGGCCATCATGAAAAACCGGGCATTTATTCAGGATACCAGCAATTTTGATTATTTGAGCATTTCGCGTGATGCACAAATTACCGGGCAGCATTTTGCCAACGAGGCTTTCCTGAACGGAAATTCATCGATATCAGGAAACAACACATTTAATTACCTGAACTTTAAGGCAGGGCGCACTTATACCCTGGGGAGCAACGGCCAGCTTACCATAAATGAGGAGCTGAACGCATCCGGAACTTGCTTTGAACCCATTAGAATTTTATCAGACACCAACACAGTGCAGTCCACAGTTGTTAAAAACAACAGCCCTTTCGATGGCGAATTTCTTTCACTCCGCGACATCAAAGCCGAAGGTGCCATACCTTTTTTGGCAAACACATCTGTGGATTTGGGCAACAACACCAACTGGAATATTGAAACCACCTCAGGTATCGACTTATTTTGGGTGAACGGACAGGGCAACTGGAGCGATCCTTATCACTGGGATGTTTCGTCAGGCGGCCCCGGAGGGCATTGTCCGCCCACCGAAATCGATAACGCATTTTTTGATGAAAATTCTTTTACCGCTCCTGATAATATGGTAAGCATAGATATCTACAATGCCGTTTGCCGGGATATGAACTGGGAGGAGGCTACAAATTTCACTTCACAGCTTGTTGGGGCGGATACATGCAATCTCAGGATTTATGGCTCGCTGTATCTCAACGAGGAGATGAATATCGGTTATACCGGACAGGTATTTTTCGAAGCTGTGGATTCCGGAAAAATTGTCCAGTCTGCCGGAAATCATTTTCCATCAAACGTATGGTTCAATGGCCGTGGCGGTTTCTGGAGGTTGGTGGACGATTTTAAAACTTTTTCAAATGTTTACTTTCAGCATGGCGGTATCAAAACCCTCGGGAACCAGGTGGCCTGTTACCGTTTTTTTTCGCAGGATACTACCACCCGTTATCTTGACCTGAGCACTTCCACAGTGCTGCTGAACGGAACCATGACTGATGTCTGGATTTTATGCGGGCAGAATCTTGATTTCCACGCTGATTCTTCGTTGTTGCGCGCCACCGGCCTCAACGCAAGGATCGTTTCATTTAATGCTCCTGAAACACTTATTTACCACAACGTTGAGTTTTTTGGCTCAATATCCGAACTCTGGAATAACAATGCCTACTGCCATTACAACCTGGTAACCTTTTTTAGTGATGATGCCACAACACGAGGGGATTGTAAAATCGACACCATCACAGTACATGGAATAGCAGGCAAAATTTTCGACAACGACACCATAAGAACCGCTATCTTTCACAAAGGCCTGGCCCATATTCTTGGAGGCCGGCATATCATCGACATCGGATATTTCTACGGCAGTGCCACAATTGAAGGGAACAACCATATTGATACGGCCCTGTTTTACGACGATGCCTTTATACTTGATACCAACTACATCGACACAACAATCGTTCACAATCAAGCCCATATCGAGGGGGTCAATACCTTCAGAACGGCTACACTCAAAGGAAACGGAGATTTTTACGGCGAAAATACTTTTGATGACCTGACCCTGAGCAAAGCACGAACCTATTATTTTGAGCAAGAAAAGCAACAAACCATCGTTGATCGCTTCAGCATCAACGGCAGTTGCACAGGCCCAATCATCCTGCAATCAACTGAAAATACTATGCAGGCAGAAATCCATAAGGTGAACGGAACCGTTTACGGGCAGTACCTTTCGTTGAGAGACATCAAAGCCACGGGAACAACCCCATTTACCGCTCATAATTCCGTTGACCTCGGCAACAACGCCGGCTGGGAAATCACCACCACCGATCCGCTCGAACTTTACTGGGTGAATGGCCAGGGCAACTGGAGCGACTCACTGCACTGGGCAGGGGTTTCAGGTGGTGACGGAGGATACTGTGTGCCAACCCCCATAGATAATGTGTATTTTGATGAAAACTCCTTTCAGCATTTAAAGGATACCGTTTTCATCGACTTTACCAACGCTACCTGCCACAACATGGACTGGACAGGTGCCTTGGACAGTGCAGTACTTTTCGGGCCGGACACAAACAACCTCAGAATTTATGGTTCGCTTAATCTTAATGCCGGAATGTATAATAGCTTCATGGGACCATGGTATTTCGAAACCACCGAAACCGGCCACACCATCAAAACGCATAGCATCCAATTCCAAAACAGCATTATATTTCAGGGCATCGGCGGTGAGTGGACACTCCTCGACGAAATTGATTACGCGCCCGAAATCATTTTTAAACACGGTAACCTCGATCTGAACGAAAACAACATGTATTGCGGTAGCTTCAATTCTGATTTTATTTATCCGCGCACCCTCGAAATCAGCAACGCAAAGGTGTTTCTGCTTCGCGGCAACACAAATGCCTGGCATTTAAACAATAGCAATCTCACCTTTCTGAGCGACAATTCTACC
>CAYNDN010000389.1:0-3817 GCA_964395075.1 uncultured Lentimicrobiaceae bacterium
AACCCCACCATAAATGACGGGGCAAAACATATTCCCACTGATTATTTTTCCTCCTATATTATTCTTGAATTATTGAGGTTGGATTTGCCTGACAACCTGGCAAAGCCAAAACTTGTTGCATGCTAATAAAAGTGACTCACTTTTCGGTTTTAGCTTAGCTAAGCCGGGTAATTTTGTAAGATTTATTATACTTTTACGCATATTTTGCCACAGCATAGGTACAACTACAATATTGTAAAATGATTCCAGATAACCCTGTGTGGTTTTTTGAGATGTAATAACAAACCAGCTATGAAACTTTTATCCAACCTGTCGATCAAAAACAAGTTTCTGTTCCCTACGGCCATCATTATGATTACGATCATCGGAACCATTTCATACTATGCCTGGAAAAGAGTGGTAACACGCGAACAGGAAAAAGTTGAATACAACAGCACAAAGATCGTTGAAGAAATAAACAACAATATTCTGCAAATTAGTGAAGTGGCACGGATGATATCGTCGTTATTTGCATCTAATGAAATTGTTTTTGAGGCTTACCGGATGTCATCGGATGACGATGCCCGGGATTATTTACGAAAAGAACTGCAAGGAACATTTAGTTCGCTGCGCAAAACCATCATAAACGGATATGATTTCAGGGTTCATTTTCACAAACCTCCGGCCCGGAGCCTGTTGCGCGAATGGCGAAAAAAGGGAGATGGCGACGGGGGTGATGACTTATCTACATTTAGAAACATGGTACTAAAAACCATGCGCACTACGCGCCATTATACCGGCATTGAGGCTGGCCGGGGAGGCCTGGTAGTAAGAGGTATAAGCCCAATCATAAATTCCGGAGAAATGTTGGGTTCAGTTGAAAACTTTTATCTGCTTAGCGACATCATCCAAAACATGGAAATGGAAAAGGGCCAGACTGTGAGCATTTTTATCGAAAAAAAGGGCGATGATGTAATTTGGGAAAAAGAAATTAACGAACAACTAAATGAGTTTGTGCTTGTTGACCAAACGGCAAATCTTCCGCTAACATCATATAAAAAAGCATACCTGGAAAAAGGAAAATCAGGGAAATTTGCAACCCTGGATAACAATCATATTAATACCACTTTCCCCATTGTAGATTTTGAGCAAAACCAGGTTGGTGTATTTTACTGCACCTACGACCTGACGGAATGGGTGAACATGGAAAACAGCAAACTGGTTACGGTAAATATTTTGATCATACTTGCCACATCATCAGTTTTTATCCTCCTGATCATCATCAATGCCATTTACATCAACAAACCATTTCGTAAAACAATTGCTGCCGTCGAACAGATGAGCGCAGGTGATTTTACGGAAGAAATTGCAATTTACAGCAGCGATGAATTCGGCGTAATTGCCGGCAGGCTTCGACAAATGCAGGAAAAGCTCACAGAGGTAATTCAAACGGTTAAGGTTGCTTCACAGCATTTTCTGGAGGTGAGCAATCAGATCAACGAATCATCACAAAACATTTCCTCAGGAGCAACCGAACAGGCGGCATCATCGGAGGAGGTAGCCTCACAACTGATGGAGATAAACAGTATGGTGCAAAACAACATTAAAAGCACCCAGAAGGCCGAAAGGATTGCATCGGGCACCAAAGATGAAATGGAAGAAGGTAATGAAGCTGTTCAAAGCACATTGCAATCGATTCACCAGATCATCCAAAAAATTACCATTATCAATGATATTTCCAAAACCACCAACCTGCTTGCCTTGAATGCTGCCGTTGAAGCTGCCAGGGCAGGTGAGCACGGGAAGGGCTTTGCCGCGGTAGCTTCGGAAGTGAAAGTGCTGGCCGAACGAAGCCGCGAAGCCGCGAGGGAAATTGAAAAAATATCGAAAGCCAGCGTTGGTATCGCACAAAAATCAGGTGATCTGCTTAATACCACCACACCACACATCAGGGAAACCTCATCGTTGGTTGAAGAGATAAATACGGCCAGCATTGAGCAATCATCCGGAATAACTGAAATTAACCAGGCTGTTATTCAACTCAACAATGTAATCCAAACCAATGCTTCGGCTGCCGAGCAATTGGCTGCCAGTGCCGAGGAGCTCTCAGGCCAGGCTGAAAATTTGAATGAGATGGTGCGATTTTTTCAGGTAAAAAACCAGGATTTTAGTGACCAATCAACACAGATGATTGAAGAGTAAGGAGCAGGTTAAGTGCCTGATATTCCTGGCCAGGGAATCAGAAATCCATCAAAGCTTTATAGAGCCGTGCCGTTGGCAACCCCATCACATTAAAATAGGAGCCTTCAATTTTTTCTATCCCGATGTGGCCAATCCATTCCTGTATGCCATAAGCCCCGGCTTTATCGAAGGGCTTGTACTTTTCCACGTAAAATGTAATTTCTTCTGTTGTAAAGTTTTTGAAATAAACATCAGTGGTAACACAAAATGATACCTGTTTTTCACGTGTACGCAAACAAACTCCCGTAATCACCTCATGTTTTTTCCGGGAGAGTTCTTCAAGCATTTTAATGGCGTGGGCGCGATCTCCGGGTTTGTTGAATATTTTTTCATTCAGGCAAACAATGGTGTCAGCGGTGATGATCAGATCATTATCACCAATTTCAGCATGGGTGAATGCAGCTGCTTTTTTTTCGCAGAGGTAAATGGCTACCTGTTCTTTGATAAGATTTTCAGGGAATGATTCATCCACATTTTTTGTCCTGACTTCAAAATCAATATCCATTTCCTCCAGCAATTGTCGCCTTCTCGGAGATTTTGAAGCAAGAACTATATTGTATTTTTTTAGGAAATTCATATTACCTATTCAGCATGTTTTCAACCTCTTTCAGGTCGCCGTCATTTTTAGCTGGTTCAATTTCCAAAATTTCGCACATCAACGGGTAAAGGCTAACATTGCGGCAAACGGGATTAACAAAACCATCGTCACGAAAAGCCGGTCCACTGGCCATGAGGATGGTGTGCATATCCTTATTCGCATTATCAAAACCGTGGGTTCCTCCAAAATAAGAGCCCTTTTCATCATAAAACAGGCTCCATGAGCTGTCGGCTACCAGGGTAAAATCAAGCGTTCGCGGATTGGAACCATAATTCAATCTTTCAGGAACCTGCGCCGATCTCCAATAACTTAATCCTTCAACGTCTTTCAACGCTGCTTCAATTTCATCATCAAAACCTTCAGCAGCTAAAATATTCCAGTTGGGATTTCCTCCCTGGATCTCGGCAATCCATGTTGAATCGAGATATTCGTTCAGCATCACAACTTTGTCTTCGGAGATATTTCCCATACCATGATCGGAAGTGATGATAAAATTGATTTCGCCGGCAATTTCAAGTTGGGACAATTTCTGAACGAACACGCCAACCAGCGAATCGAGGTAGTGCACCATTTGGATAGTTTCTTTGCCATCCGGCCCGGCATCATGGCCAATACCATCCGGCTCATCAAAATACCACATAATCAGATGTGGACGCAGATCGGCAGGTTTTTCCAGCCAAGCTATTACGGTATCAATCCTGTCTTCGTAGGGCATATTGTGCTGATATGTTTTCCAAATGGATGGCCTATAGCCGCCAATTTCAGCTTCCGATCCAACCCAAAACAGGGATGCAGCTTTAACATCCTGCTTTTCGGCTGTTACCCAAATTGGCTCTCCTTCATAAAAAGAGCCATCGGTTACTGCATCACGATCCCGAATGGCATAGTACCGGTCATTTTCAGGATCGTAAAAACTGTTGAGTACTATGTCGTGGTGGTCCGGGTAAAGCCCGGTGGCCATGGTGTAGTGATTGGGAAATGTTTTGGTGGGAAAAGACG
>CAYNDN010000389.1:3827-5310 GCA_964395075.1 uncultured Lentimicrobiaceae bacterium
TATCCAGGTTAGGCGTTTTGGCTTTCTCTGTGTAATCCCAGCGGAAGCCATCCATTGAGAGGACAAGGAGGTAAGGTTTGTCGTCTTGTTTTTCTTCGGTAAAACTTGAGCAGCCGGAAAGGAAAACTATTGCAATGATCAGAAACAAAAACAACCATAATGATTTCATGATGTAAAAGTTTTAAGGAATAAAATAAGGGGTTCTATCATCCCAGGCGAAAAAAGAAAAGAGGCTGCTCCATTTTCTGAAACAGCCTCCGGTTTGTATAAAATTTTTTTTAATTAAAAGTATATCTAACACCAAGCTGTGCCTGCCATCTTGAACTGTTGATACCTGAATCGTTTACATTCAAAATATCTTCAGGATCAGTTGGGCCGTCATAGCTAAAAATTGGAGTATTTCCGGCATCCATACCTTCATAATCAATTAAACCATATGCACCATAACTAACATAGCGACGTGCTCCCCAGTCTTCGTTGAGCATATTGGTAAAATTGAAAATATCGAAAGTAACCTGAAGCAGGTGCTTCTTACCACCGGCATTAAGGTAGAAATCCTGGGCTATTTTCAGGTCGATGATACTTTCGAACGGAGTACGGGCACCATTTCTTTCTGCATAGCCACCACGATTTTCACTCAGGTAATCATCGTTTTCTATGAATGTATTGAGGGCATTCCATTGTTCAGCTGCTGTCATGGTTACGTTTCCGTCGTCGTCAGTTAGATCGATTAGGTTGATTTCATCCTGGCTTGCCGGAATCCATATCAGGTTTCCAGTGTTTTCGCCTTCACCGTTAACAAGTCCGGGATAATCGTTGTAAACATATGAATAAGGGTCACCCGTAAGTCCATTATAATACAGGCCGATGGTTGTAGCAAAATTATTTGCATATTCGGCTTTGTAGGAAACAAAAGCCATGATGCGCGATTTCATATCAAAATCAGACCAGCTGAGATCGAGGTGGTTCAGGCCATTAACAGTTTCCATATAGCGCCATTGAGATGAATTTTGTGAAGATGTTCCATCGTTCATTGCTTTGGCACGTCCGTAGGTGTAAGCAATTGTTCCGGCGAAACCTTTGTTGAATTGCTTTGTAAGCTGGGCTGTAATATTGTATGAGTAGCCCTCGCTTGTATTTGCGCCAAGCATAATACGTGTGTAAGCAGGTTCGATCTTTCCACCGGGATAATATGGACGCTTATCGGAAAAATCGTTTCCTTCGTTAATGGTTGCATCCGCAGGCATCTGGTTTAGGTTGTAGTAAATAACATTGTTAAGTGTTTTTGTGTAAATACCTTCAAGTGTACCAACAAGTCCCCAGGGAAGTTTTTGGTCAACTGCAAGGCTTGAACGAAGCATTTGCGGGTACTTGAAATCTTCGGCAAACAGGTCCATTTGTCCTGATGGAATAGGATCGGAAGCACCAAAGTCGGTGGCAGTGTATTGGTTTTGCCAGTCAGGGCGGAATTCAATGGGTGTTG
>CAYNDN010000390.1:0-5303 GCA_964395075.1 uncultured Lentimicrobiaceae bacterium
AATATGAAACATTTAAAAAAGGAAACCAAAATTGGCTGAACGACTACGCTGTGTTTATCTCTATTAAAGAATCTTATGGCGGAAATCCCTGGTGGGACTGGAAAGAAGATATCAGAATGCATGAAGAAAAAGCAGTGAAAAACTTCACCGCTGATCACCAAAATGAAATTGGATACCATAAATTTGTGCAATTTATTTTCACCACACAGTGGAAAAACCTAAAACATTATGCCAACGAAAAAGGCATCTCCATCATTGGCGATATCCCACTTTATGTAGCCCATGACAGTGCCGATGTTTGGAGCAACTCCGAAGTATTCCAGTTCGACGAAAAACGCAACCCGCTTAAAGTTGCAGGTGTTCCCCCCGATTATTTCAGTGCAACCGGACAGCTTTGGGGCAACCCACTCTACGACTGGGACACCATGAAAAAAAATGGCTTTAATTGGTGGATTGATCGGATTAAGGCCACCACCGACATTTATGATATCGTCAGGATTGATCACTTCAGAGGCTTTGAAGCTTTCTGGGCTGTACCTTTTAGTGACGAAACAGCCATGAACGGCAAATGGGTTACCGCACCCGGACAGGCACTTTTCGCAACCGTTAAAAAAGAACTCGGCACACTCCCTATCATTGCCGAAGACCTTGGCATCATTACTCCCGAGGTTGAAGAACTCAGGGATAATTTTGAATTTCCGGGTATGAAAATCCTCCAGTTTGCCTTCCATTCCGATGAAGGCGGCGGATACCTTCCGCATAACTACACCCGCAACTTTATTGTTTACACAGGCACACACGACAATGATACATTGCGCGGATGGTTTAACACACTCGAAGACTGGGTAAAGCAGCGTGTGCTGGATTATGCGGATGCCAATGAGGAAAATGTGGTTGATAAATTGATCCGACTGGCGTGGAGCTCAACAGCACAAATGGCAATGATCCCGTTACAGGATTTGATGGATTTGGGCAGCCAAGGACGCATGAACACCCCCGGAACTCCTGCCAATAACTGGCAATGGCGATTCCGCCAGGATCAGCTATCCGATGAAAAAGCGCAGTGGCTGAATCATCTCACCAAAATTTACAACAGGTAAACATGTCTGAAAAAATATCAATCTACCACGTATTGCCGAGGTTATTTGGCAATAAAAACCCGAATTGTTTCCCAAACGGAACAATCCACCAGAATGGTTGCGGAAAGTTCAATGATTTCACCGCTAAAGCTCTGGAAGAAATCAGGAATCTGGGCATTACGCATATTTGGTACACCGGAGTAATTGAGCATGGAACCATGACAGATTATTCTGCACATGGCATTTCAAAGGATCACCCAACCCTACTCAAAGGCCGCGCCGGCTCACCCTACGCCATCAAAGATTATTATGACGTTGACCCAGACCTGGCCGAAAATTTAGCAAAGCGGATGGAAGAATTCCAGGCCCTGATAAATCGAACACACGATGTAGGGATGAAAGTAATTATGGATTTTGTTCCCAACCACCTGTTCAGGCAATATATTTCCGACAGCAAACCGGATGGGGTTAAAACTTTTGGTGAGGATGATGACACCTCCAAAGCTTTTGATCCGCAAAACAATTTCTATTATTTGCCGGGCACCAGTTTTGAGCCACCCGAAGGACTGGATTGGACCGAATCAATCCAAAAAGAAATCCCGGATGAGCCCTTTAAGGAAGCGCCTGCAAAAGCTACGGGAAACGATCGCTTTACAGTCCGCCCCGATATCTATGACTGGTTTGAAACCATCAAGCTAAACTATGGTGTGGATATCCTTTCCGGCCGGATAAATCACTTTTCTCCCATCCCGGATACGTGGAACAAAATGCTGCACATCATGAATTTTTGGGCAGCAAAAGGTGTGGATGCTTTTCGCTGTGATATGGCTGAGATGATTCCGGTTGAATTTTGGGAATGGGCCATTCGGAAAATCAAAGCAAAATATCCGGAGATGCTCTTTATTGCAGAGGTGTATAATCCCTTCGACTATCAAAGTTTTGTGAAGTGGGGCGGTTTCGACTACCTCTATGATAAAGTGGGACTTTACGACACTTTAAAAAATATCATCCGGTACCAGAATTCTACTTCATCAATAACCAATTGCTGGCAGGTGTTGGATGGGCTGGATGCACACATGCTCAGGTTTCTTGAAAATCATGACGAGGTCAGGTTTGCCTCGCGGGAATTTGCAGGTAATTCTGATGCAGCCCTTCCGGCAATGCTGGTTTCGGCGTGTATGAACACAGGCCCGGTGATGGTTTACAACGGACAGGAAGTTGGTGAGCCGGCTGATGGTCAGGCAGGTTTCAGCGGTGATGACGGACGAACCACCATCTACGATTACTTCAATATCCCTGAGCACCAAAAGTGGATGAACAATGGAAAATTTGACGGTGGCAAACTTTCAGAAGCGCAAAAAAAACTCCGGGATTTCTATAAGCAAATATTGAATTTTCCCATTCATAATGAGGCTGTTTCCAGAGGACAATTCTTTGACCTGATGTATGCCAACCCTTATGAAACCCTTCCAAACCGGGATAAAATTTACGCCTGGTTGCGCCATTCGGATAACCAAAAGCTACTTTTCGTTACCCAATTCGATCCTGAATTCTCCGGGTCAGTCCGCATACGCATTCCGGAACATGCATTTGAGGTGATGGGTTTGATTGATAAAACAGAATTTCAAATCAAGGGTATGCTTCGGAACACTGATGCAATTAAAATTTCCAAAACTGAGCTGATGGAAAAAGGCCTACGAGTGTATCTGGATAAATGGGAAGGAAAGGTTTTTGAGCTGAGATAGCTTTCTCTAATTCCAAAACCGCAGAGGCGGGGTGGCACAAAGATTTGATGATTGTTGGCAATTTATCTTTGCGACTTTGCGGTTAATTTTTATAAATAAACCACTAAGGCACTGAGCGCACTAAGGTTCACTCAGAAAATCCAGTTAACAAATAACCCAATAACCAATAACTATTTCCTTTCCTCCCCCGGCATCCATTGGAAAGCCCCAATATCCGGGCGATCGATGCGGGAATTCCCATTCAGATCGAAAGGAACAGTATTGGCAATATTGATATTTCCTGCTCCGATTAACGGCGAGAGGCTGTCAGGCTGGAGGTTATTCAGGGCAGCATCCACAAAAAGCGGATCCTGATTTATAATTACAGATTTGAAATTGGTATCCTGGGCGATCTCGATTTCTGTTTTCAGAAGGCAATGATCAAAGGTGTAAAGAAATTCACCAACGCTGTCGTCCAGCACAAGTTCCTCCTTCTGGTTTCCGTAAATTACGGTGTTTGCTATGTTGGCAAAAAACGGGAGCGAAACCACCTGATTGTCCTGGTCGATGTAATAATTATTGAGGTAAACCGATTCGGTGTTGCGGATGCCATAGCGCCAGTAGTTGCCAATGGTGGTATGCCTGAAATCGTATCCGCCGCCAAGCGTGAGGGCCATGGCATACTGTCCGCAGTTGGCGATTACACAATTCTGAGCAGCCACAAAATAATATCTCGTAAGAATGCCGGCACCCGACATATTTTCGATGATGGTGTTGTTCAGGAAAAGCTGGTTGCCCATGTATTCCTGCAGGGTTTCTAATTGCAAGCCAATGAATCCGTTGCGGATAACAGCATAGTTGATCTCATTGTCCACAGCCCCTTCGTTTATCCAGATGCGATCCCACTGCCCGGGCAAATCGCTGTAAAAATCTTCAAGCCGGTCGCCCTGAAAATAGACGGGTTCTTCCTGCGTGCCCATCACTTTAATTGAACCTCCTTTGTAAACCCATAATCCTGAGCCACTATGAAAATGCACATTTGTTCCGGCATCGATGGTGAGGCTTCCGGTTGAATCCACCACAGCATATCCGTAAACCACAATCGGAAGGTCGCTGGTCCAGGTGGTATCCACACCCTCACCGGCAACGATTTTGTATTTTGGTAAATTCAATGTATCAGTATCCCACAAAATATATCTTGCATTCTGGCCCCATGCCACAAGATCCACATCCTGTTCATTGCCATTGGTCTCAAAAACAATCGAATCAGTTACGATGAAAGGATTGGTGTCATCGTTGGGGTCTATTGTTACTTTGGCGAAAACGTAAATACTGTCGTTACCGCGGATTTCCACATCATTGAAAATTTGTCCGTCTTCCCCATCCACATTAATGGAATAGCGGGAGTTATTTCCTTTGGCCAGCCTGATGGAAGAAATGCTTACTTTATTATCTGAAGGATTATAAACCCGGATGGCTTCGGTAATGGAGCCGATTGTTGAAAAAACGGTATCAAAAATCAGGGTATCCGATGAAAATCCAAGGGTGATGGAAGGGCTGGTATCGATAACATCCTCCTTGCGGCAGGAAGTAATAATTATGGCTGCAAGAATCAGCAGGAAAGTGATGGTAGAAAGCGTTCGCCTGATCATGTATTTCGCATTTTTGGGCGGCAAATATAGCCTGAAAAATTAATGTAGCTTTTACGGAAATCAGTTTGATTTATTGCATAATACGTGGTTATCACCCCGAATAATGTTGTATCAGAATTACAAAACCCTTAACCCAGCCGTTCACGACCGGAACTAAAACACTCACCCCCGAATCACAACGGCGAGTTAACGCCCATTGGCTTTACGTTTGTATCATTTTATGATCATAGGTCAAAAATAATTCCCGTATTTTTGCTTTTAGATAATTCAACGATTATGCAGGAAATCATTAAAAATAACATCGATAAGATCAATGAGCTTTGCCACCAGCATCGGGTAAAAGAAATGTTTGTCTTTGGGTCTGCTAGCAAAGGTGAATTTACATCAACAAGCGACATTGATTTGCTCGTATCCTTCTTCCCAATGGAATTCGGTGATTATGCTGATAATTATTTTACCCTTGCCGAAAATCTTGAAAGTGCATTTAACAGGCCGGTTGACCTGATTACAGAAAAATCATTATCAAATCCGTATTTCATTAAATCCCTCCAGGAAACAAAGCAAAAAATATATGGATGACCAGGTTAAGAAATATCTTTTTGACATGTTGGAATCCATAAAATCCATTGATTCCTACCTTTCCGGCAAACGAATTTTTGAAGAATACATGAAAAATAAAATGCTGCGCCGTGCAATCGAACGGGAATTTGAAATCATTGGTGAAGCCATGACAAAACTTAATCAAATTGACCAGGATATTCCTATTTCATCCAAGAAGCAGATTATTGGCATGAGAAACAGGGTCATCCATGGTTATGACAGGATAGATCACGAAATTGTTTGGGGAA
>CAYNDN010000391.1:0-5296 GCA_964395075.1 uncultured Lentimicrobiaceae bacterium
CGTATAATGCTCAGCTTGGGTTTTTGGAGCTTTTGCTGGATGAGGATAGTTCTTATACTGAGCAACAGCGAAAACGATTTATTAATACGGTTTATCACAGCACAAAGCAGTCATTCGCACTGCTGGATAACCTACTGATCTGGTCGAGAACCCAAACGGGAAAGATACCCTTTAACCCCGAAGAATTGTTGTTGGCCCAGGTTTTTGAAGAGGCCATCGATTTGCAACAATATCCAGCACAAGCAAAAAATATTCTGATAGAAACAGAATTATGTCATGACAACCTTGAAGTTTCGGCTGATGTGGAAATGGTGAACACGATACTGAGAAATCTGCTTTCAAATGCCATTAAGTTTACCCCTGATTATGGGAACATTTTGATAGGAGGTAAAACCGCCAACGACAACCAAATTCTGATTTACGTGAAAGACACGGGTATTGGCATTGAAAAAGAAAATCTTAACGAAATTTTTAACCCGGCCAGCAATTTCTCAACTGTTGGCACAAACAAGGAAAAAGGCACCGGTATTGGCCTGATAATATGTCGTGATTTTGTTGAACGCAACGGTGGAAAAATCTGGGTGGAAAGTGAGCCGGGCAAAGGAAGTACCTTTTATTTTACACTGCAAAGTTTTCAGGCCACCAAAAAATGTGATGCAAATTGCATACAAAATTTCGAAAAGGTCAATCAGAAAATTATGGATAATAAAGAGTTGAATCAATACTTCTTAAAAACCATTATCCCCTTTTTCAGGCATACCTACCAGAAATTTTCTGATACAGAAATACGGTGTTTTATTGACGAATTACAGAGCCTTGCCAAAAAGCATGAAATCAGGGAGTTCACTGCTTTTACCGAAATGATTGTGAAAAGCCTCGAAAACAACGATAATAACCAGATCAATATCTGCTTTGCCGAGTTCGAAAGGCTAACCGATGAGTTGGAGATTATTGCAACCCGCGATAGTTAACTGGTTTGAATCATCCTCATCAAACTACCTAACTTATACACAAATCGCAATTCATTTAACCTTAAAATTAAAGAAAATATCGGGCGGAGGGTTTATCAGCAGGAAAAAATATTGCCCTGCCATAAATGACGGGGCAATTGAATTGCTTTGATTTAGCCTGATTAATTCACAAAACATTAAAGGACGTGGTAATTGATCTCTGTTTTTGTGAATAATGTAGGTTAGAAAGTAATCATTGATATTTGTGAAAAGGACGGGCTAAAGATTCAAGCGTCAAAATCGAATAATTTACTCCACCTGATCTTTGGCAGGAAGGTAAGCGTTGTCGATGAGCAACCAGGGTTGAAACTGGCGGGCAATTTCTTTCCAGCTCACCAGCTTGAAATTCTGATTTACCGGCTGTTCTCCTTCAAAATTGTACCCATCCTGAGCGATAAAAACACCATCCGGGAAATCTGAACCAATGGCAAGGTTCATCACATCAATTCCATCAGTTTCCGAAACACCATCAATGCTGCCTTTGGCTGTGATCATAAAACTACCGAGGTATTTGTGATCTCCGCTGCGTGTAAATACCGCAAACGAATTATTACCCTGACTCGATGCTAACAGGTAGCCTTTGTTGTCGTCGCCATAATAAATGGTCAGGCCTTCAACATCTGCTTCAAGTTTGGATTTTGCAATGTCGGCAATTAGTGTTTTTTTGTCGCCTTCAGCCGGAAGAGCCGGGATTTTCCATATCCCTTTTCCTTCTTCGCCAACAAAGAGATTACCTGTTTCGTCGTCAGCAACAAGGCCTTCGCATTGCGAATCGAATTTTAAAACCCTTGCATAGCGGGGTTTTATGCTGCCCTTGATGCTGTCGTTCACAAGCTCCCATTGATCCAGCAAACCATCTTTACCTATGGAAATGGCATACATTTTATGATAATGATCTTGCATAAAGCGTGCTTTATGTTCAACGCGATAGAGGCAGAATCCATAAACTTCAGTGGATTTTGGTTTGAACTCACCGGAAATTTGCAGCTCTTCAAGCTCACGGGTTTCTGGATTTAATTTCATTAATGTGATGCTGTTATCGGAGCGATTGCTTGCGCCAACAATGGTAATCGAATCAGATCCAAGGCCAAATTTGGTTTTGATATCTACATTGTTTACCCGGCCAACAGGATGGTTATGCAGCTCTTCACCATCAAAATCATACACCACGAGTCCTTTTTGTTTGTTGGTGGCAATGATGGCACTTTCTGACGGGTCTTCATGGTTGTACCAGATGGCCAGGTCATCGGCAGCATCGTCGGCACTTTCCACCGGGGTCGTTTCGGTTTCGGCACCAACAATTTGAAATCCGTTTTCGCCGGCAATTTTTTCGTTGGTTGCGTTTTCGTTGCCTCCCGACGAAATACCAGTATTACACGATGTTACAATAAACAGAGAAACTGCTACTGTTAAAATCAATGCAAAATTCTTCTTCATAACTGTATTTTTTTACGCTGTTTAGGTAAATATTTTCAAGTTGGCAAAGCTATAAAATCTGCGACAGTGCCAATTTCTGTCTTATGTTAAATTTTTTGAATATTTTTTTTGCGCCTCCCTCGAATCCGCAATCGTATTCCTTATCATCATCGAATTTAACGAATTTTAGATCATTCCAATGAGTGCTGCTTTGAGTTCCGGATCATGCCATAATATTGATCTAATAAAAATCCTTGCGGATGTTAGGGCCTCATAAAAACCGGGTTTAATAAAAGGTTAGGCTGGCCCGGAGTTTTTTGTTTCGAATAGAAGTTGAGAAATTTTATCGTCATATTGATTCACTCCTGCCAATTTAAATTTGGCTTCAATTTCATTACCTTCAAAAATATGAATTCCGTTGCCAAGCACCATCGGTATTACTGTTAAAATGATTTTATCGATCAACCCGTGTTGAAGAAAAAGCCCGTTGATGGAGGCACCGCCAACCAGCCAGATATCATCTTCGGTTTCATTTTTGAGTTTTGAGGCAAAATCTACAATGTCCTTGTTAACAAATTTCACATGTTCGTCTTCCGGATTATCCTGCGACCTGGTAAAAACGTAATTCTTTTTATCGGGGTAGGGGAAAGGTACGTTAAATCCTTTAATAACACGGTATGTTTCGGCGCCCATCAGTGTTGTGCCAATTTGTTTGTAAAAGTCGGTATAGCCATAATCCAGTCCCGGTGTAATAAACGCCGGATCGTGTAACCATGATGTGTCGCTGTTTTTGCGGGCAATGTAGCCATCTAAGCTTGCTGCGAAATACGAAATTATTTTACCCATCTATTCTGTTTCTTTATTCTCGAAGCGAACCGCTTCCTGGTTTGTATTTGTTTGTTTCTTCTTTTTCTTCCGGTCTTTGTTTCGCTTAAAAAGGTCTTTAAACGATTCGAACTCCTTTCTGTAAAAAATCCCCACGCCTTGCGTGTAGGGGGCATTGTCTTCAAGGAAACTGATGTCGTTGGTTCTGTTAAACGCCTTTATCCTGAATCTGCCGTCTTCAGTAGTCTGGTATTCCAGGTTGATGTCGCCCACCACGTTGCTGGCATTTTGGCTTTCGGAGGCACCTCTCACCCCAAAGTTTCCATCGATGAGCAACCTGTCGTTGAAGAGCTGTGTGCGCAGTGCCACTTTCAGTTCATCTTCGGTTAGTTCGGTGCCGGGCTGGTAGTTGATCCCGATGTCGAAGTCTTTGCTGATTTTTGAGAGCCAGTTTCCAATTTGATTTGATAGCAATTTAAAACCCGTTGCTCCAATGTTCGGTCCTGCTGAGGCGTAGCTGAAGCTCTCAATCAGGATAAGCGATAGGATTTGCTGGCTCATTTCCGATTGATCAGTAGTGTCGAGGGCCGCGAAAATAATTTCACGGGTTTCGATATCCACGTTGGTAAGGTCGATGGAAAAGGATACGTCCGGGTTGAATAGTGAATTTTTAAGGTGGATGTTGCAGTCCACATCGATGCGTTTATTGCGTATGGCGGTAGAATCGGTTTGCAGCTTAAGCCCGGCAAGTGTTGGTTTGGCATGGTAGGTAGCAGTGATATTTACATCTGCATCGTATGGGTCTCCTTCCCAACTTATATGGCTGCCTTCCCTGATATTGAAGTTCTTTTTCACAATTTTCTCGAAGTTGAAATTAAACGTTCCGCTGGCAATGCGGTAATCGCCATTGATGGTGAAATCGCCAACGGGATTGATGGAAAGTCCGATGTTTCCGGTTCCGTTGCCTGAAATTTCGCCCATACCATAAGGCAGAAAAATATCAATATCCGCATCCGGTGTAACATCAAGTTCCATGCTCATTGAAAAACCTTTAACATTCACGTTGTATTTGGGTTGGGTTTCAACAACTGTATCCGTGTTGGACAGGAAAATGATAAAGTCGTTTTTCGAAACACTCACTGATGTAGATATTGGAATGGTTACCTCTGTACCGGTTTCGGTGGTTGCATTTATGCTTAGCAGAATGTTGTCGGGAGGACCGGTGATTTTTACAACACCGGTTGCAAAAGCTTCCCCGTAAAAAAGTTCATTATCACGAAACGAAGTATTAAGCGCATTCAGGTTTGTGTGATCGATGCTGATATCAAATTGAAAATCATTGAAATAGTTATGGGTAATTTTGCCACTGGCATTGGCCCGGTTTTGTTGGGTGTCATATATCTGCAGTCCATCCACGTTGATGGCATTAGCAGTAATAGCCGCGTTTCCTGCCACTGAATATATGGTGTTGAGGTATTTAATAAGGACTTTTGTTTCTGTGAGGTTCAGCTCACCTTCAAGAACCGGTTTTTTGTAGGTGCCTGTAAAATCCAGGGTTCCGCTGGCCTTACTTGCCGGATCAATTTCGGCATATTCATTAATAAAAGGGTTAAAAATTTGAGTACCTAAACTATTGAGGTTGATTAACAAGTCGAAGTTTTTTGTGGTATCGGCAGGGTAATAGTCTCCACCGATGCTAAAGAGCCGGTTGTTTCCGGAGTTGTTTTCGCGAAGCACCTCAATATCCACTCCCAGTTTCGACAGGGTGTCAGACCAGTCAGTTTTCAGAATCATCTGACCAAGGTATTCATTGTTAAAATGTAAATCATTTAATCGGAGGTTTGAGATGAAGTTAGGGTTTTTATACAGGTTTACCAGTTTAATATTTCCGTCAATCACACCATCAAAATCATAATACCCACTGGTGATGAGTTGATCAAGGTGAGAGAAATTAAGGTTTTGAAAATGCAGTGCCAGGCTGTCCAGTGGGTTCCTTGAAATTCCGCCTTCTATCAAAAACATAGACGAATCACTCCCGAATTCCA
>CAYNDN010000392.1:0-4144 GCA_964395075.1 uncultured Lentimicrobiaceae bacterium
AGATTTCGATCATCCATTCGTAAGGCATCCCAACCCGTGTGTAGGTGTAATCATTTACTTTGGCGCGGCCTACCCAGTTACGTAAACCCGAATTGTTGGTATAGCCCCAATCCATAAACCGCAGTTGCCTGAAGGGTTCCAGCTTTTCAAGCCACTGGTCACACCAGGGATTTTCTTCGTAAGTGTTTTCGGTTCCGGGCAATAAAAACCGAATGTTCCGGATATGGTTTCCTTCGGTGGATTGTTTGATCTGCAGTGCCATAATCTGACCATTGTGTATAACCTCAACTTCAATTCTTCCGGGCGTTTGAGAAACGATTTCGGCATCAAACCTGAAATCCAGCACACCCTCACCATCATATAAAACAACATAAATTCCTTCGGGCAGGCTGAAAGTATTGGCCCAAACGGTGATAAGCATTTGCGAAGTATCAGCATTGGGGTGATTTGCCTCAACAGGAACTTTCAGGGGGTAGCCGTTTTCATCATAATCGAAATATGCCTGTAGGCCGGTGTCCCACATATTTTGTCCGCCACCATACCAGGCTACGTTCTGGCTTATCCAGGGGCGGCAGTATTTCATGATATCGTTATATGGCCATTCGCCGCCGTAATCCGATGGCCCGGCCAGGTTCATGCCAATGGGAACGAGGCATGAATCGGAAGTTACCGTTTGCGCTTTTGTGGTTGATGTTGAAAGAATTATCAGGAAAAATAGCAGCGGAACAAAATGTTTCATAATTCGATGGGTTATTAAAGCAAATATAGCCAAATTGTTGCGAAACAGAATTTTCACCTCATGCAACTTTTTAGCATCAAATACACTCATTACTTAAAACGGAATTTGTGAACCAGGGGACGGAACTTCAACATATTATCGAAGGTTGCCGGCGCAATAAACGCCGGGATCAAAAGCGACTTTATGAGTTGTATTGTAATGCGATGTATGCCACGGCGTATCGCATACTTGGCAGCCATGAAGATGCGCAGGATGCGCTACAGGAGGGTTTTATTGATGTTTTCAAATACATGAAAAGTTTTAGAGGAGATAGCACAATAGGTGCCTGGATAAAAACTATTGTCGTTAGAAGGGCACTGAAATATCTTAAAGAGCTGCGGTTTACTGAAAATCTTGAAGATCATGTGAAAGAAGCTCCCATGGATTTCCTGGACGATCTCTCCGGGGAGTACCTGGAACAGTTGATCCTGTCGCTGCCTGATGGATACAGGAGTGTGTTTCTGCTGGTGGAGGTTGAAGGTTACAAACACAAAGAGGTGGGCGAGATGTTAGGGATTTCTGAAAATGGGTCGAAATCTCAATTATCAAGAGCCAAACAATTGTTACGAAAAAAGCTGGTAAAAATAAATGCGATATGAGTGAGGTGAATAAACATAAATCTGATTTTGCGGATCGGCTGCCCAAGCACAGTCCCGGCAAGGATTTATGGCCAGGCATAGCGCAAAGCCTCAATGCCGGATCAGCCTCGCTCACCGACCGGTTGCCCAAACACAAACCTGCCGGCAATCTTTGGCCTATGATAAGCCGTAAGCTACCGGTTCCATGGTATTCATTGCGCAGCAAATACATGAGAAGTGGACTTGCCGGTTTGTTAATTATTCTGTTACTGATATTTTGGAATTATGGCAATCAGGATCATATCAAAAACGGAGATACACAACAAAATGTGCTGGATGAAAAAATACAAAAAGTAAATAGCCCGATTGTTGAGATTTCTAACGAAACTGCCGTAACACCTTCGGAGAAGGAAAAACCGGATAAAACACCACCATTAGAATCGGGGCTGGAAGAAATCATACCGGAAAATGATGTGGTTGACAGATCAGAGGAACAAGCGCAGTTTTTTGAAAAAAGTGCAGATGAAATTGTGGAAACGAATTTTCCCGAAACAGCGGAGTCAGTTGCGAAGGTAATTGCAAAAACTTTGCCCGGGTTAGAAAATACCGAAGCTAATATCACACCCGAATCCACTGATTTTACTTCTTTACCAAAATTGAATTCTGTGACTTTCTTCGATCGGGCCGGAAAGTTTTCTGGCCATAGCAAATCCCCGCAGCGCCTTGCCAGTTCAGGGCGAAAGTTATTTTTTGCCAAAGAAGTAGATTTTGAAGCAGGTATTTACTTTCAGCCATCCATGATTAAAGATATTTCAACCATCCATAATGACTGGGTTTTTAGTCCGGGGTTTGGTGCCTCCATCGGGATGGTTCAAAACAAATTTTTGCTCGAAACAGGCGTGAGCCAGAGCCGGGTAGAATTCGAAGATAAAATTGAGGTAGATTACTTTGCCATTGTATTTCTTGGAACAGTTATCACGCCCAGCCAGCAGATTGAGGAATACGTGAACGAAGCGGGAGACACCCTTACTCAGGTGATCTATTCGGTTGAAGTAATTGATGTTTACGACTCGGTTTTTGTGGAGGATGAAAAAAATGATATCGTCAAACTATCCACAACCACCATTCCGCTCACAGCGGGCTACCGCATCTATGATCATGGAAATAAATACCTTGACCTGAAAACCGGGCTCGACATGATGATCGTTACCGGAAGGGTAATTCCCGGAAACCCGGAGCAGGAAAACATCAGGGTAACGGATGTAAGGAACAGCATCGCCTCAAAGTACAGCCTAAAATGGAAATACCATATTTCGCTGGGTGCCGGCCTGCGCATAAGCGAAAGGATGGCCTGGTATGTTGAGCCTTCGCTTTGGTGGTACCCTGATGGCATCAGAAATGGCGAAACACTGGAAATAAAACATCCGTTTGAAGCGGGTTTAAAGTTAGGACTTAAATGGACGTTTTAAAATGAAAATCTATTAAACCATAAACTAAAAAAGATGAAACAGTATATTTTGATGCTAACAGCCGTTTTTCTCACCAATTTTTTATTTGGCCAAAGTACAGATTATCAGGATGTGGGCGTAATCGTAAATGATAACAGTGCGGTTTCTATCCAAATCGGAGAATATTTTAAACAGGTTCGGAACATCCCTGATCAAAACATGATCCACATCCAAACGGTAACGGATGAACAGATTGATACTTTGGAATTCCGAAACATTCAATACCAGGTAAAAAGCTATTTGGAGCAAAACGATCTTGCAGGTAAAATTAAATATCTGGTAACCACCAAAGGTGTTCCTTTCGATATTGCGGTTGACAGTTGTTTTGTTGGGTCTCCCAACCACAGTTTTGTTTATTGCTCGTCGGTTGAATCTGAACTTGCTTTGCTATTCAGTGCTGACAGTACTGAAATACTGAGTTCTAACATGGTGCAAAATCCTTACTATGGCAGCCCAATTCATCACAATCAAAACCCAACCGATCTTATGCTTGTTTCAAGGCTTGATGGGGAAACCCTGGAGGATGTTTTAAATCTGATTGATAGAAGCGGGCCAGGAACCTACGTGAATAAGGAGACTGCAAATTTTGTTTTCGATGTGAGTTTTATAGAAGAAGCAGAACCCACATTTAATCTGTTTAAAGGCATGATGCAACCCGCCATCGATACACTGGAGAATTCTGGCTGGAAAACCATTTTTGATGGCAATTACGAAGTTCCTTCCAACCTTGATCATGTTCTGGGTTTTATTGGTTGCATTTGGTCGGTTAACCCTGATCCGTTAAATTTTACATGGGAAAACGGATCGTTTGCCGAAATGATTGTTGTGCCGCCGGAATTCACCTTTTATGATTCGCTAAATACCCTGGGCAACTATCTTTTAGCTGATATAATTGGAGAGGGTTGTCAATCAGGATCAGGATATATCCATGCAACCTTTGCATCACAGCTCACAGACTACGGAATTTTCTTTTCCAGATATACCGATGGCCGCGCAGATGCCTATAACCTTGCCGAGAGTTATTATATGGCCACACAAACACTTTCGTGGATGAACATCCTGGTGGGCGATCCCAAATCAACCATTACCACTGTGGGTGCCGGAAGCGTTAATGATATTCAGGAGGTTTCGGTAGTCAGCCTTTATCCCAATCCGGCCAGTGATTTTGTAAACCTTGTCATTATTTCCAGCAGAACAACAGCCGTTTCGGTTGAGGTATATGATCAAACCGGCAGCATGCATTTTGTGAGAAGTAGCCCGGTAACTATTGGAAGAAACGA
>CAYNDN010000392.1:4154-5291 GCA_964395075.1 uncultured Lentimicrobiaceae bacterium
CGAGATTTCCATCGACATTTCCAAATTAAACCGGGGGCTATATTTTATGCGTATAATTGATGAACATACAGGGTTTATTGATTCAAAAAAGCTGCTTGTCCTGTAGTTCTGTTTTTTTTTGACGGGGGCAAACCCTGAAGCGTCCAATCCTAAATTTTTCCGGGAGAGGAATTTTATAGCGTTAGATAATCAAAAACATTTTATTGCCTGAAAACAGGTTTCACCACTCCAAAACCCTGTTTCACATCTTCAAACCACCATTTCACACATTTTGGATGGAAATCATTTCATAATGCTTTATCTTTGGTGGAGAAAAAACCAAAAAATAATACAAATGATGAAATCAGTAATTATCTTTTTAATCGCAATGACATTTTGTGTGGCCGTTAGCGGACAAACCAACCTGAATCCTTACAACAAGCATCAAAACCCTGAAAGTTTCAACCCCACAAAAGCCTACCTCGGGTTTAGCACCGGCATCAATAATTAATATGGTGGGGATTTTGGGGATCAGCCTCGATGCAGTGATCAACAAAAATATAACCATAGGTGGTGGCATAGGGTTGAGCTCCTGGGGATACAAATATCAATTAAACCTACGGTACTATCCCAAAGGCTGGCGCGGATTTTACATGAAAGGCGGCTATTCACGAAACACCGGGCTTGAAGATTTTGATGTAGAAATGGAACTTTCCAACGGTGCGACTGATTATGTGCTGATGGATCTGAAGCCTGTTGGGAATGCCATTCTGGCTGCGGGTTATGCCTGGAAGGTCGGGAAGTATGGAAACTTTTATCTGGAAGGGGGGTATGCTGTTCCGCTGGATACAGATGATTATTATACCCTGCATGATGAAAATGTTGAACTAAGTTCAACTTCCGAAGATGTATTGCGCCTGCTCAGGCCGGGCGGTATTATTTTGGCACTCGGTGTTAACATTGCTTTGTAATTGATTACTAAGCAATTAGCAGCCCAGTATTTTGAAATCCCTGAAGCGATCAACTATAACTCAGTTTTCTACCTGTCGCAGGTAATTGATTGCAGATATCAACTTGAAAATACATCTGTGGTTTATGACAGGGACCAACTTTATGAACCCTGTGGGAAGCTGCCCGTTCTACAACTTATGCTTATTT
>CAYNDN010000393.1:0-5281 GCA_964395075.1 uncultured Lentimicrobiaceae bacterium
AAAAATTAATAGATAATGATTAATGGAGAAATTTTGTATTCATAATTATAATTTGTGTAAAATGTAAACCAGTTAAGGATTCCCCAACCGGAACCTTAACCGGTTTACTGTTAATAATTAGTTAATGCTCACTTTGATGCTTTCGATGGTTTTTATGCCATCCTGTAAATTTAATATATAGATGCCTGGTGAAAGGGTTTCAGTGGTTATCACTTTTTGACCTTCATAGCCTGATGTAAAGGTTTCAAATATCCGTTTACCGTCAACACTGGTTAACTGAAGTTTTATTGTGGTATGATGATTATCAAGTGCCCATTTAACGATAATATGGTCAGTGGCAGGATTGGGATATACCTCAAGCCGGCCAGGGACTGGAAAATCATTTTCAGCGTTGTGATAGGCATCCAATGGTGTTGACTTGGTGTTTTGCGGAAGGTGGATGGGTTCGGAATAGTCCATCCATCCCATCCCCAACAGCAGGTTCCTGGCATAGACTTTGGCAAGGTTGTTCGCTGTCTGTGCTGTAGCGGCATCCAGCAGCCAGGCTGTTTGGGTACTATCGGGGAAATTGCCTTGCATTTGTGCCAGGGTGCTTACATACTCTGTAAGCAGGATGAGTGCTTCCGATTGTTCCTGGCTTAGGTTGTTGTTTGCCAGCACAGCAGCCAGCGTATTCAGGGCTAAAGTATTGTCGTGCTGCTGCAAATACAAAAAGGCCATTTGCACCTGTGAATGGATTTCGGTTTCGTGCTGTAGCAATGCCAATAAACTATCCTGTGCCACCGGGTTATCAGTATCATAGGCATACATGCGTTTGAGGGTATTCAAGGCAAAGGCCTTGCGGCTGTTGTGGTAGGATTTTTTGGATAATAGATCACCATATACCGAAACTAGGCTACGGCCCTGCAAAATCTGTGCAAGCATATATCCGGGCAGTGGATTGTTGCGCTCTTCCAGTTTTTGCAATAGCTCATCATCCTTTGCCGACTCCGGGCTGGCCACCATCACGTCCCGGAGCATCACATCCGGCAGAACTTCCTCTTTTTCTATGGCTGCTTCCATTACCGTATCGCTGATGTAGGGTGCCGTGTTCATCAGTTGGTCATAAACCTCCCACATTTGTTCGGGAGTACTCATATCCACGGTCCATTCCAGGGCTTGGGTATCCCCGGCATCTTCCAGTGCCTGGATGAGTTGGGCAATGGAATCGGTTTCCTGGCTTGATTCGGCAAACAGGCCACGGATATCTTCTTCAGTATTTCCTCCTCCTGTTGTATCAATATACGACACACAACTTGTGGAATCCCATGATGCATCTAAATTTGGTACGGCATTTACCTTGAGGGTATCATAATATTTTGGCTCAAGAGGTTCATTTTGATCAACATGATAATAATAGCTTATATGAAACCCCTGGTTATTAATGTCTGTATCAGTGCCCTCCGGTCCTGTCCAGCTAAACAGGTTGCCAGCCGGGGCATCTGGTTGTGCGGCTAAGGAGCCCTGGTGTTGCGCAATTCCATACGGCGAGCTTTCGCCGGTAACCACAATGTCGTATCCGTTGCCGGTAAACGTGTTGCACTTGCAAACCAGTCCTTCGCCTGCGAAGGAGCGTGGGTTGCGGTTGAGGCCCTGGGCAAGGATACTATAACCCAAGTTGTTGAACTCATTACGGTAAATCTCGTTGGGATCGTACCCGGATTCGTTTACCACAATACCAATTTCATCGCAGGGTGTAAATCCCGGAATACAGTTGCCTTCAAAATAGTTACCTTCAATCCAGTATTCTGTGCATTGATCCAAATATAACCCATATACATAAACATTATCTTTTCTGGTTATTTCAAAAGTGTTGGAAGTTACCCTGGGTAGTGTCATACCACTGAGATACACTCCACGCTTATTGCCGGTAAACACAGTCTCACGGATATCGGCATAGGGTACTGTGGTAGTTGCAATGGCGTAGATACCATAATCCAGCTTGCTGAACTCTGTTTCCTGATATTGAGTGCATGGTGTGTTATTGCTTGTGCAGAAGCGGTCCACCAAAAATGTTGCATCATAACCGGTTATACCCTTGCCGCGGTTGCTGTAGGCTACAGTGGATTCCCGGGTGTTTCTGAAAGTGCAACCTTTTATAGTGATGTCTTTAACATGAACCAGTTTCAGCAGGTCTTCGGGTGTTGAGCCACCTGTCAATTCCGCTGTGGTCTCAAAAGTGGTGAGGTTAAAGTTGCCGATGTTGCTGCCTGCATAGTCGTGATAAAGCACACCAGTTTGGTTATTCCTGAAAAAAGCACTGTCGGTATGCACAATGCCGCCGCCTTTGCCGGCAAAATCCTCCGAACCAACTCGTAGGCCTGTAACTGCGTTTTCAACGGTTCCGCCATTGCTTATGCTAAGCCAGCCCTGGTTGGCTGGGATTTGTGTGGCTTCAGGATCACCCCATACTTCTATGCCGGCCCATAAATCGTAGCATTTATTGGTAAGTGTACCACCATGAACTACCAGTTTGCCTCCCGGTTTTACAATAAGTTTAGATTCTGTTGAAAACCTTACATGTGCCTGGCTGTTAATAGTAAGTGTGTTACCTGAGGTAATTTCCACATTACATTCAATATCCATCATTGTATTCCAGGTGGTGTCTGTAGAAATTGTAAGGGGAATGGTGTCATGTATGCAGGGTATGGGCAATTCCCAGTGGCCACGGCCAAAAGTAGCCACACGTATAGTGTTGCTGGGATAATTCAAATCAATCCCGGAAATATCAACATGGGGTAATCCTGTGCCAAAAAGTTGCCATTCATTGCCCTGTTGTTGCATTAAATTGTCATCAGTAAAAAATACACCATACTCAGTGCCCAGATAGAGGCTTCCGTTGTCGTACCTGTCGTTAACCAGACAATTACCAGATGTGGATGTGACCGGCAGATTTTTGGTGAGGTTAACCGTTACCGGGTTTTGCAGATCAGCATAATCTATTTTATAAACCATGCCCTTACCCTGATTATACCAATTGACCGAATAGGCCAGGTAAATAATATCGGGGTTATTGTGATCAAATTCCACATCTGCAATCCACACATTGTTTGTTGGGATATTAAGTTCGTGCCAGGTAACATTGGAAGTGTCGGCCTCATTAACATTGGTTGTTCGGAATAGATGATGCGTTTTGGAACCATGGATTGTGTCCCAGCTTACAACATTAGCAATCAGATAATCCGATTCATCGTACGGCGTGTACAGCATAACAACGAGTGCCATTTCATTTAGTGGCAAGAATTGTTTAAAATTGGATATCCGACCGTCATCTAAGGACATATCTTTGCAAATCCGACCAACATTTTCATCAAAGCCACTTGTATTAAATCTTTTATTGTGATAAAAAATGTTGGGATTTACTTTGTTAAGCACCCCAACACTTTGAAAATAAGTAGGTTTTGTAATATCACTTATAGAAGTACGGTTTTGCATGGCATCTGTTGAATAGTACCATATCCCCATCTGAACTGCACCCCACATGGTGTCGGGATTGAGGTTGTTGATGAGTGGCTTCATACCATCCCCATAAATGCAATGCTTCCAATCTGTTTCCCAGTTTGGTTGGTATTCATCAACAGTTAATTGTACGCCATCGTGATAAAGACCTGATAACACATATTTTGCATTTGAATAGGCCGATGCAAATCCCTCGACCTGTGCAACACCCAAACCGTTATACTTCGCATGCATATTTACTCCTGTATCAACTGATTTTTCCACCCCACCATGCGTACATTGCCAAACTTCGTCACCATTGTATGGGTGGCACACAATGTCTTCAACATCAACATGCACAACATCTGTTATATATGATTTGCCGGACTCAAGGTCATAATTTTTTGCAACAGTGCTACGTGAAGTGTAAATCATTTCACCGCTACCGGTTTGCTTTACACCGAAACCATGTCCATCACCAAATCCAATTTTGTGAGAACCTACCAGTGTCCAGGTATTGCTGGTTGCAAAATCGATATAATGCACATGATGCATTGTATCTCTTGAAACGCAATAGAGATAATCGGGTTGGGCTTTCGATACCTCAATGGTTATATGCTGTTCATCTTTATTGCTGTTATGCAGTTTGTTAGGTTGAGAAACAATTGTATCCCATGTGCCGAAATTACCATACTGTTCTGAAACCATAATCTGCCACCTGGTGAGGTTAAAATCATATTTAGAAACATAAAAGACTGAATCGGAATATGGTTTCTTTTCGATGTCATAAACCAAAGTATCCAAAACCTTATCCCAGGTAACCAATTCTGGGTCTGCATAAGAGTTATTGGTTTTGTATAAACCATAATTTGTTGCAGCAAATAATTCGGAAGGGTTGCTTCGGTTCAATAGTATTTTGTGGATAACATTGTACTGCCCGTCAAAGTCTGTCTTGTCACCGATTAACTCCCAGGTTTGACCTTCATCAGTGGTCCTGAATACCCCGCCGGTAGGTCCAATCCATGAGCTTTCAGTACTTAAGCCTGTACCACTGCTTGATGCAAACCAGATTTTGTGGTTAGAAGGGTGAAACTCTGCCCATCCACAACCCGACTGATGCCAACCATCAGTACCGGTTTTGTGCCAGGTATTAGCGGTATCAGTACTGTAAAACAATCCACCTGCTGTAGAACCGGTGAGCATAATAAAAGTAGAGTCCGTTGTGCCATTATCATAAAAGGTTAAAAACTCTACCGGGCCTATACCCTTGCTTCCACTCGTTTGAAGGGTTTTTGGCCCTAACTCATGCCATTGTTCTGTAGTGTAATAGTTATAATCACCTTCCCGGTATTTATAATAATCCTCAAGATTGTTATAAAATGTCGAAAAATCTCCATGAGGTGATACTTTGGGTTCCCAAATCTTTTCAAAAATTTTGAAACGCTTGTACTCTCCGTCACCAGCATAAAATGCGGCACTGTCCATCGTGGTTCTCAGACTATCTAAGTAATGCATCATGCCGAATTTGATGTCGTAGTAATTCTGTTCGGGATTCATGTTGTTCAGGTATGTGGACAACTGCCCGTTGGTATTGATTGTAAATACTATTGCGATAAATAAGAGTAAAATGTTTTTTTTCATTATGGTTTTATTTTGTGTTGAATAATAGTTTAAAAGAATTATGAAATTAGCTTTTCATTTTTATTTCCGGATTTTAAAAGGATAATACTAAGGTGGGAATAATAATCGGGAAAATCCAACTTCAAAAGTATGCTTAACTGGTTGCTTCCTTCTCTTCTCTTCT
>CAYNDN010000394.1:0-5256 GCA_964395075.1 uncultured Lentimicrobiaceae bacterium
GCTTTTAAAAATTTTTTCCAGAATTCCATCCGCACATGATGACGGGTCTTCAAAGTTTCCTGGGCAACGATTTCATCCTGTGCTTTTGTTGCCATGCTAATGGCAAATTCTTCTGCATCTTTCACCGGAAGTATTTGTTCCACGTTCAGAAATAATTGTTCCTCAAGTGAAAACGGTGTAACTTTAAAACACTGAACCCGTATATTGAAGTTCATCAACCAGAGGACTGTTGATGTGACCTCCTTCCTGAACTTTCCGGCAACCATCATGATCCTCTGGGTACTACCCTGATTCAGGTTGATGTCTTCAAATTCCTTGTCGAAAAAGTCGGTTAATTTGTCCTCGGCGGTTTCTTCTGCTCCATTCTTTTTCAAATAACTTTCAAAAATGTCCTTAATGTCGTCTTTACTCAGGCTGGAACAATAAGATGCATATTTCAGCACCTGCCAGGTTACATCCTTTCCGCTGTCATCCAGTTTATTTTCAATTACAACGAGGTTTCCCTGTTTGTCTAAAGCCAGGAGATCGAGGCGCTCGTTGGTATCATTAAACCCATCAAATTCCTTCTGAATAACCAGCAATTCTTCACCAAGGGCTTCCGGGTTGCCAGCCAGCCATTCCTGGAGGTTTTCCCGTTCTTTAAATCCAAGTTCAGAAAACGTTTTCTCCTCAAGTTTACTGATGCTGTTTGTGGTTTTGTTTATTTGATACATAAATCAGAATTAATTGGATAAATAAAAATTAAGTTCTTTCTCCTTTTCCTTCAATTTCAAGTTCAACTCCACCTTCTCTTTAAACCTTCTGCTTCGTGATATTTGCTGTTTGAGCTTTTCTATCTCTAATTCCAAGGCGTGTTTTTCCTGATGAAATTTCACAATTTGATCCATGGATTTCTTTTTCAGATCCTCCCTCCCGGAAAGTTGCAGGCAGAAATCCTTGTGGGCTTCTTCAATGCTCCCTTTTAAATTCAGCTTCAATGAAAATTTTGTCGCTTCCATCCAGTCGGAAGTAAATGTCCAATCTACAACGGCGTTGTTTTCGTTTGTCGGATGTGGGTGTTTTATAGAAGTGGCACAATACACTTTTTCCTCGTAATGAATTATAAATATGATCGGATACGGAATCGCTTTATCAATTATGCTTAAAATTTGAGGAATAGCCTCACAGGTCTTGAGTTCGATCCTAAAAACCTGAATTTCCTTTATTTCTTTGGATGGAAGGTTGGTTGTCTGTTTGGACAATTTATGTGTCCAAGCAATGCGTAAAACCTTGTCGGTAAAAAGTTTTTTCTGCCTGGTATTGGTATAGGAATCGAATGTATTTTTCGGGATAACGCGGTTAACCTGTGTGTTTATGGGGAGTTTTAAAAGTTCCATCTACCTGACAATTAAAAATGATACCAATTTAAAATCTTCGATTCCTTTGATCTTGTCCTGTAGGGCTGTTGTTCCACCTGATTTAAACAGGCTCAACACTTCTTTTTCTTCTTCGGTTTGAAGTATTGTGCTAATGCTTTGTTTGAGCAGGTCAGAGTAATGGGTCATTTTCTCGTAATCATCTGTTTCTTCCTTAACATCCTGGCACAATTGAATGATTGGTTCTTTTTTTCCTTTGCAAAGCATCCGAAAGGCATCCAATATTTTTTTAGACTCAATGTGATTCAGGATCAGTTCACCGGAATTCTTCATGTAAACCAGGTAGTAGGGATGAAGCCGGTTGAGTTTATTAATATTTACACTGGAGTTCACGTTTTTTAGAACAAAAATCACCCCCGGTTCCAATACGTCTGTCGATTGCACCACGGTGTGAAGTCCTTCCGGAATATCTTTCAGCTCTCCGTATTCCTTCATGTGGTTTGTGAGGTCAACGCGAAAATCATTCAGCCCCAAGTCCGTTATGCTTACCCCTTCCCGGAGGTCTTCCAGATCGATAACTTCCTCCTGAAGTCGCTGTAATTGAATCTTGCGATATTCCAGGTCTTTCTCTTCCTGGTTCAGAATATTATCATCACCGGTGCCGGCCATGTTGGTGATCAGCATTTTGCTTTCTACCCGTTGCTTGAGATTGATGTACGAATCCAGAGTAACATCCGGCCAAAAATTCACCATGGTAATGGATTCGTTTTTCGAACCAATACGGTCGATGCGTCCAAATCGTTGAATGATGCGTACCGGATTCCAGTGAATGTCGTAGTTGATCAAATAATCGCAATCCTGCAGGTTTTGACCTTCCGAAATACAGTCGGTGGCGATCAACAAATCAACAGATTCTGTTAGTCGTGGATACAATTGTTCCTTGTCCTTGGACAATGGGGAAAAACAAGTGAGAATAGCATTCAAGTCCGCCGGAATTTTCTTGGTAGAACATGATTTTTTTGAGCCTGTGATTATGGCGGTATTGAGTTGGTATTTGTCTTTCAGGTGTTCGTGGGTGTGTTCATAAAGATAATTGGCAGTGTCAGCAAAGGCTGTAAATACAATCACTTTCTTGTTGTTTCCATTCTTTGGGTTCTGTATTTTCTCATCCAGGAGTGAAATGAGTTGTTGAAGTTTGGTATCCCATTCCCCACGAATATCAACCACCTTACTCCATAAATCATTCAGGTTTTCCAGATCTTCGCTCAGGTCTTCCCGCCACTTAGTGGTATCCATGTCTGCGATATGAACTTTGATTTTCTTTCCAATAATGTTTTCCTCGTCTCCCCAGTCAGATTCCCAATCAAAATTTTCATCATTCACTTTTGCCTGTATGCCCTCATAATCGTTGGCATCCCCTTTATCAATTATTTTGATGACGTTTTCAATTTGTGTGATTATTCCCTCCATTGTGATTCGAAATGAATCTACTGAGCTCTCCAGGCGTTTCAGGAGATTGATCCGCATTAAAATTCGCAAACTGTTTTCCCGATCCGATTGGGTCAGTCTTCCTGTCCCGGCACGGACTTCTTTGTCGTACAAATCGGCATATAGCCGTACTTTGCTCGGGAGAATGTAATTGAGAGGAGTGTAAATAGACAGATTCAGAAGGGTTAGCCGTTCGGCAATGTCCGGGTATTTCACTTCTCCATCATCAGTCAGCGGGCTTTGAATGGATATCGGTTTATTCCGGTCGGGGAATTTTCCAATGGCTGTGGTATCGTAATAGGTAGTAATGTGTTTTCTGGAGCGAGCTATTGTGAGCGAATCCAGAATTTCAAAGAAATCAAAATCCAGCATGTCCAAAAGCCGTTCGGTGGTTCGTTCTGAAGTGTCAAAACGGCTCCAGGTATTAAACGCCATTTGTGCGCTGCGGAAAATCTGGTCAATGCCGGTTGTCGTGTCCAGTTTTCTATCTATGTTTTCTGAATCGCCTTCATATGCCAGAGCAAGCTGATTCCTAAGATCATTAAACCGATTATTTACCGGTGTGGCAGATAGCATCATCACTTTTGTTTCAATCCCTTCCTGTATTACTTTCCGCAAAAGTTTCTGATAACGGTTTTCCTTGCCCACCACGGTATTGTTGTTTCTGAAGTTATGGGATTCATCAATAACAATCAATCCGTAGTTTCCCCAGTTGACTGACTCCAGGTTTCTTCCGTTACTCATTCCCCTTTCACGAGAGAGGTCGGTGTGGAATAACACATCATACCGGAACCGATCTCCTGCAAGTATGTTGTTCTTATCGTTGTGGCGATAGGTGTTCCAGTTGGCTTCAAGCTTTTTTGGACAAAGAACAAGCACATCCTTGTTCCGCATTTCATAATATTTAATCACCCCCAATGCAGCAAAGGTTTTTCCCAAACCCACACTGTCGGCGAGGATGCAACCATTGTATTTTTCCAGTTTATTGATGGCTCCAATCACCGCATCCTGCTGGAAGTTATAGAGCTTCTTCCAAATAATCGTGTCTTTGAATCCAATATGGTCGTTCGGCAGATTGTCCAATGAAATATCTTCCAGAAAATCATTGAAGATATTATAAAGTGTGATGAAGTATATAAATTCCGGGGCGTTCTCTTTGTAAGCACTTTCGAAATAGTCCTGCACTTTTTGAGTGACATCCTTGAGGTCTTCTTTGTTGTCCCAAATCTGATTAAACCAATCCAGATACGAGCTACTGTTTGGGAAATCTGTTTTTTGTATCAGGGTTGGAAAACCTTTCTTGTGCGTTATCCCCAGATCAGATGTAGTAAAACTCGAAATATTAGAATAAGCACATTCATCCTGTAGGTTTTGCACATGGATCATTCCGTGCAATGTATGAGAAGTGTGTTTATTTGATTTGAATTTCACCTTTTCTTTTACCCACCTGGAGCATTCCCGGGCAATGGCTCTTTGGTTCAGTTGGTTCATCAACCGGAGTTCAAATTCAACACCACATAATTCTGATTCCTGGTAAATATGGGGAATGTAAAACTTCCGGCTTTGTTTTTGAAATTCTTCCTCAATAAATGTCGGGGAACTAAAAATAAACCGCAATTCGTCAATTTTCCCCAGTTCCTTTTTCAGGGCTTCATAGGCATAGATTGAGAAAGTAGATGCCGCAATACTGAGTTTTGATCCCTTTTTGATCTCTTGTTTCAGATCATCCCCCAGGCGTTTGTTTACATTATCAATTAACTCCATGGCCTTCTTTTAGTTGAACGATTTCCATGAGTTTTTCATAACTGCTGACTTTACTAAATTTCACCTCGTTTCCGCTAATTTCCTTAAAATGCTCTCCAGCACAGTGGATTTTAAGATTTTCAATTTCTCTTAAGTCCTGGTCTGAATCTGATCCCTTCGTTTCGGCCACAAAATAAATATGTCGTACTTTGTCCTTATCAAAAACAATGGCCCAGTCGGGGCTGTAATTTGCAACCGGCGTAGAAATATAAAAGCTTTTCGGAAGTTTTGCATACACCACAACCTCAATGCTGTTTTCTAAGGCTTCTGCAAATTTGGATTCAACCTTAGAATCGGTAGTGAGGAAATCGTAGATGTGCTTTTTGAGGAGTTCGGTTTTGCGAATCGCAGATTTATCATTGGTAAAAACCGTTTTCGCATCATGTCGTTCCTCGGTTTTGTGATAGACAATGTTGTTGATGATCAGGCTGGCTTTTACTTCGTTTATGAGCTTGCTGCACTTGATGATAAATTCCTCCGGGTTTTTGCGAAGCAGGAGAAATTTTTCAGCCTTGATGGATTTCAGAATGGAAACAATGGTTTTCCGGGTCAGGTTGGTGTGGGTTTCAATTTCGCCAACAACGTCATACACGGTGTTAGTATAGAGGTC
>CAYNDN010000395.1:0-5252 GCA_964395075.1 uncultured Lentimicrobiaceae bacterium
AAGCTTTTTGCCCATGTCCGCTTGTATTCCTGTACTTTGTATCGGGCTATGCTAATAGAAGCATCTTCAAGTCTGATTCGAGGGGCATTTTTTACCGCCGAATCGATCAGAACCTCAAGTGGCGGGAGCTTGTCCTGGATGTTGTCAACAAGCGGATCAAACACAATTTCTATTTCCTTTGAATCTTCACCCGATTGAGCTGCAGCAAAATGTGGCAAGCAAAAACTCCCCCAAAATATTATCGTGATAATTGCAATATTTGTAGTACCCGGTTTAAACATCTCCGCGCTGAATGAATACTTTTATTGTCCTGAAAATTAACTTAATGTCTCCCCAGAATGAATTGTTCTCGGCATATTTGGCATCCAGGGCAAAGCGTTCTTCCTCCGACATTTCTCCACCTTTCCCACGAAGTTCAACCTGCCAAAGCCCTGTTAGGCCGGCAGCAGCCTGAAAACGTACCAGCCGTTTTTCCTTGTCTTGTTTACCCTCATCTTTCCTATCGGTGGCCAACATTTCGGCTTCATACTCGGGCAGTGGTCGGTTACCCACAATCGACATGTCGCCTTTAATGATATTTATCAACTGTGGTAATTCGTCGATGCTCGTATTGCGGATGAACTTTCCTACACGTGTTATTCTTGGATCATTTTCAAGTTTGATGTAAGTGGATTTACATTCTTTTCTTAACCTGCTGAGATGGGCACATACCACCTCGTTATCCATCATTTCAACATCAGAACAATATTGACCTTCCGGTAATTTGGCGCATTTCGGGCAATTTTCAATGGTTTCTTTGGCATACTGATTTAGCTTTGCCAGATCACCTTTTGAAAGTAATTTATCAGCATTCACACGCATCGAGCGGAATTTTAGGAATCCAAAAGTTCTGTAGTTTGCCCCAACTCTTTTCGAAACATAGTAAAACGGGCCTTTCGATTCGAGTTTAATTGCTATGATTATCAGCAACATCAGTGGTGACAAAAATAGCAATGCCAATCCCGCTAATATAACATCAAACAACCTTTTAATAAATGGGGTTTTGTAATATAGCTCCATGGCATCGTCGTAGAATTCTTCTTTTTCAAGCGCAGAAATTCCCAACTCATCCGTATGGTTTTTAAAATATACAATCCTGTGGTAAATCCGCTCCGGGTCGATGGGGAAGAGGTAATAATCGTCAATTCCGGCAGTTAAGGATTGTTTTATCAACTCCTGATTATCAACCAGCGATATAAGAATGTATGGAATTTTGTTGAGCAAATTCTTTTCATCAAGCAGTTTCTTGATTTGAATACCACTGCTAAAATAGATTTTTGTTTCAGCTATGATGGCGTCAACATCCTGATGGGTTTGCAAATAATTTACAGCTTCGATGGAAGTATTGATTTGAAAAACATCAAACAATCCTGATGTCGTAAGGCTTTGTGCAGGATCACTGCTGCTACCGATGTACAAAACCCGTAACTGTTTTCTTTCAGTATTTTCCATGTTATTAACCTTGCATCTGTTTTTCTAAATCCGAAAATCTTTCTTTAAATTGCTTTTCAACCTCTTCAACATCAAATGGTTCAGGCAAAAACTGTAGAGCACCGAGTTTGAAGAAATGATACTTATCACTCTGATTCAATTCAAAATTCCGCCATCGGATTTTTGGATTCAGGTTTTTCTCTATCAATGCAATCAGTTCTTTTGGATTAAATGGTTTCGCTAAGAAATCCTGTGCCTTAAGATTGTAACACTCAATTCTTGCGCCGGTTGCTTCTTCGCCCGAAAGCATAATTACCGGAACATCTCCAAAAAAACCGCTATTTCGGATAATCTTAAGAAACTCGTATCCACTCATATTCGGCATTTCAATGTCGCATATTATCAGATCGGGTATGTTTCTTCCTTTTATCATCCAATCGTAAGCTTCTTGTCCGTCTTTTTGGGTGGTCACATCATAGTCCTTCTTGAGCACTGAACTGATCATTGATCGCATACTCTTGTTATCGTCAATAGCGAGAATCTTTTTCATTATTCTTCAGTTTGGTTAATAATTCAAATTCAAATATAGAAAAAATTAAATGTCTTGTTGAATGATGGAAATAATTTCTGATTCTTATTCCAGAATATTGTTGTTCTTCAATGTACCCCCTTACGTTACAATGCACAAATTTATCAATCTTTTCACACCAAAGCAAAGGATTTGAAATAACTTGAATGAAAAAATACAGATTGTAGCGCAAAACTGTCAGATAGTTATTTTTGATTTGGGAAACCAGATAGTTATTATGATACCGAAAATCAACCTCTTAATAAGGATTCCATACATCTATGAATACCTACATATTCCATCTGACAGTTTAAGAATTACAGACTTGATAGCAGTCCTGGTAACAGTTTCGGGAAATGTTAAAAAAAATATGATTGACCGTATTGCCGGGTTATAGTGTAACAGCCTTGCCCGCACCGCTACGAAGCGGGGTTTCTGCAATGGCCTGTATATAGGTGAGGCCTTTTCTTTGCCCGGCCAATACAAACAGGAGAGGCAAAAACCCAAATTGGACAAGCCAAAACCAAAAAGGGTTTTTACAAGTTAGAGACCGGACTATAAACACATTTCACGCAAAGAACGCAAAGCTAACCTACGTTATTCACAAAAATCATTAATTACATCCTAGATCAAAGAAAATCAATAGCCCCGTCATTTATGGCGGGGAATTGAATTTTTCTATTTATTAAGAGACAAAATCCAGAAAAATTTAAACATTTAAAACTATATTTTTCTGGATTTTGATTAAGTTGTTGTTTGTTAAATATTTAACCCCGCGGGGCAAAACATATTCCCACTGTTAAACCCTCATCCTAAAATTTTCTTGAATTATAGAGGCTAAAATGCTCATTAACTTATTCTTTGCGAATTTTTGCGTTTTCACTGCGGGCTTTGTGTGAACCATTTTTGTCTCTTTTTAGACTGGACTAAAGTAAAAAAAGTTTGAAGCAGATCTTGATTTATTCAAGTGAAGTAGTTTCTGACCCAACTTATGCCAAAAAATGACAGAAACCTTGTAAGAAGTTACAAATCCGCGGGTTATAAAAACAAAACGGGAACTTAATCTTGCGACTAAGTTCCCGCTCACTTCCGAGATACCGTAGTAGCTCTTCAGTGCCAAGTTACTGTTATTGTGGTTGTTCGTTTCGGGCATCCCTTGCGGGTTACTTTTTTCGAACCTGATCCGAATCCTTTTCCTGCTGCCAGGTCAATTTTTCAGATCGCAGCTTGCCAGGTGGATTTTCAAAATTGTTGGTTCCGTGAAACCTGATTTGATCGTCCTGATACCGATCCAGCACCTTGCGGCACTGTGGGGCTTGCCTTGCGGTTAAGCCTTTTCGTTATCCTGGTTCTTTGCAATCGTCTTTAGTGTCCATCACACGAAGTGATTTCTGCTTAAGCCGTCCCTGATAATAATCTCTTTGCAGAGCTTCCGGTTTTGAGGCCGGACCTGCAATCCGAAGATTGCCGGATTACCTGGGCAATGTTTCAAAGAACTGGCGAACCTTCCGACAAACAACCTAATGTACTGTCTTTATGCTCGCCCCGGGGCTTCAGGATTTGCTGTTGCCAACATTTCCTTTCATCCCGCCGACTTGTCAAGCTAACCTTTTATCTCTCGCTTGGTGAAGCAAATATATGATTATGCATTAGCGGAAAGCAAGTTTTTTGTTGATTCGTAATTCACAGGTTATCAAGAATGATTATAAACAATTGTTGATAACTTCTGTAGGGTTTTTGGCTATTAGCCTGCGGAGTTTTTAAGTGGATTATCAAATTAACAGTTTGTTAATAACCCTCCAAAAGTGTTTCAAGGTGATGATAATCAATGGCGAATTTTCGTTTGATTTCTGATATTTGATATGAAATTACATTCTTATCAACATTTCGTGATGATTTTGTAGCTACGATCATTACATTTTTTGGTGTGTGTTCGGTAGAAATAAATTCGATGGTTTTGATTTTATAGCCATATTTTTCAAGGATTAGTCCCCGGATACCATCAGTAAGTATTTCTGCCTGTCGCTCAAGATAGATGCCATGTTTTAAAATGGGTTTTAAGTCCGGTCCTGGGTTCATGGCTTTCCGCACTTGTTTGTGGCAGCAGGGGGCAACAATTATATAGGTGGCGTTGGCGCGTATTCCTTTGAAAATGGCATCATCGGTAGCCGTATCGCAAGCGTGGAGCGCAATCAGCATGTCGGTTTGTGATAATTCATAATCCCGGATGTTGCCTTCAATAAACTCAAGGGCTTTAAATCCGCTGTTTTTTGAAATCGTATTGCATTTTTCAACAAGGTCTTTGCGTAATTCAACCCCCTTAATAGTTGGTTGAAAACTCGTGGTGTTGGCCAGATAATCATACAATGCAAAAGTTAAGTACCCCTTGCCTGAACCCATATCCACAACTGAAAATTTCTTTTTGGGAGATTGATGAGGTATGATTGAACTGATAATTTCGATGAACTTATTGATTTGCCTGAACTTGCTGTTCATCGATGGAAAAACTTTATAATCCTTTCTGGTGATTTCAAGGTACTGAAGATATTTTTTACCCTCAGGGCTGATGAGCCTTTTCTTAATCCGGTCGTGTAAAACTGGTTTTAACAATGGCTCTGATGGTTTCATGATCTTTAGTCTGCTGTTTCCTTTTTTGTTGACCATCAGTTGATAGTCGTTGCTGGTGCAGAACAGGTTGGCCTGCAAAAAATGAATTCCGATTAATGATTTTAATTTTTCAAGCCCTTCAACCAATGTGAAGTTTTTGGTAATGTCGTTCGTTTTGTTTCTATAAACAAAGGAAAGAAGATTGCTTTGGCCTATCACCACCGGCCTGATAAAAACATTGCGGAGCTCCAGGTTTTTTGAAGGGGTTTTCCCAAGCGTGCACTTCACTAAAGTTTTTGCTTCAACATTTGCCTTAAATTTGGCGAGGAACTTTAGTGTGTCCGGTGAAATTGCCTTATCCATCATTTTTGCTGCAAAAGTAAACATTATACAATTCCATTAAATTTGCATTTCCAACAATCAAAAATGAAAGTCAAGAACCTTTATTTGGTAATTTTGGTACTGATAATGATTCATTTACCATTTCTGGAAGCAGATCCTGAGATACAGGCCGACCTGCACACACGGGGAGCCTGGACAGATGAGGGTTTGTACGCCTCTCAGCTTCGTAACTTCCTGAACTATGGAGAGTTTGGAATAACAGAGA
>CAYNDN010000396.1:0-1715 GCA_964395075.1 uncultured Lentimicrobiaceae bacterium
AGGCCTTTTTGACTTATAATTCAATGAACTTTTCTTATTTTGCAAACATACGAGGTTTTGAGGCTTACGGGTTTCTAAAAAAACCCCCTCTAACCTGCCTCGCCGGCAAGGCGGGCTCCCCACATGGGGGAGGATGCCGGCGCACGAGGCTGCCGGGTAGACTGTTTTTGGGCAGCTTCCTGCAATTTCGCCGGTGGCCGTTTCCAGATAAAGTCCTGTAAAACGGGATAAATGAAAAGGGTTGACGAAACTGCTGACGGCTGAATGATTACTTTTTTTTTGAAAACTTTCATCGAATGTGGTTTTGGGGCTTACGGCTTTCTGCTTTTGGATCGGGTCAATTATTTGTAAGCGGGGACAAATATATATCAGAAATGGGCCAAACCAAAATGTTAAATAATAGATGTTTCAAAATAAAAATCATTATGTTAGTAATATACCTATCAGAAGGGGGGTATGAATATGAGGTAGTTACATGTGTTATTTTTATTTGTTCTAAATTTTATTTTTTTAGGCCGGAACTTTGATGTAAATTTTCTTTACACCGTTGATATACTTCAAAGTTACTCAAAGTTACTTTAATGAAGGGAAAAAAATTTGTGCTATGCCCCTAAACCCGTATAAGCCAAAACCAAAAAAAGGGGGTACCTTTAAAAGCATGTATCATTTTTTGGCTTATCCAGGTTGTCAGGTTGTGTAATCTGTGTTGAAACCAACCTCCGCAGGCGGTATTGAAGTTTAAATAAATGACCTTCCCAAAAAGCCGTATTTTCGCACAAATTTTTTAATGATTGGCATGAAGGGCTTACAGGACTATTTTCAACGAAATCCGTACTTCTTTTACATCCTTGCAGGTGTTTTGTTTTTCCCGGCATTTTTAATCAACCTGGGTATGGTTCCGATCAACTTTGTCCCGGATGAAGCCATACGCGGGCTGGTGGCTCTCGAAATGATGATCTCCGACAATTACATCGTCCCTACCCTCAATGGTGAATTTTATTATAATAAACCTCCGCTATTCAACTGGATCATTGTCCTGTTTTTTAAACTCACCGGCGATTATTCACTTTTCACCATGCGGTCGGTTACGGTGTTGGCCCTGGTGATTTTCGGATATACGATTTATCATTTCGTGAAAAAACATTACAACAAAAAGTTCGCACTTTTTAATGCGCTCATGTTTATCACCTGCGGCCGCATCCTGCTGTGGGACTCATTTATCGCACTCATCGACATCACCTTTTCGTGGGTAATATATCTGAATTTTATGCTCATCTACCATTACTACGAAAAGAAAAAATACCTGGCACTTTTTGTGGTTTCGTATTTGCTCACTACGGCAGCATTTATGATGAAAGCACTCCCGTCTGTTGCTTTCCAGGGCATTACACTGCTGGTTTTCTTTATCTACAAAAAAGATTTCAAACGCCTTTTTGCCTGGCAGCATTTCCTGGGGTTTTTTGTTTTTGCAGGATTACTTTTTCTCTATTACTACATCTACAGTGGCTACAACACCCTTGAGGAATTATTACCCAACCTGTTCACCGAATCCACAAAACGAACCGTTGTACGTTATGGCTGGGGGACAACTTTCATCCATCTGTTCGAATTTCCTTTTGAGCAGGTTTATCACTTTGCGCCCTGGTCGTTGTTTATAATTTTTCTGTTTTCAAAAAGAAACATCCGGGAAATATTTAAAGCCCCATTCCTTAAAT
>CAYNDN010000396.1:1725-5240 GCA_964395075.1 uncultured Lentimicrobiaceae bacterium
GCCGCCAACATTCCCATTTACTGGACATCACCTGAGGTTTACCCACGATTTATCCTCATGCTGGCACCATTGCTTTTTGTTATTTTCAGCCACTTTGTACTGTGGAAAAAGAATGAACAAAAGTTATTGAGGAAAGTATTTGAGTTTGTTTTACTTGTGGTGAGCATTATTGCAACAATCGGGATTTTGTATGCTCCTTTCCACCCTGATGCGCAGGGCATTCCCAACATTTGGCTTAAAACGATTGTTATTTTTACCGGAGCAGGGATCATTTCATTTTTATTTTTCAAAATCCGAGAACATCGCATGATCATTTTTGTAAGTATGCTGCTTGTATTGCGCATCGGATTTGACTGGTTTGTGTTTCCTCCGCGCGAAAACCACCTGAAGACTTATAAGGATGATGCGATTGAAATGGCGCATATAACCCAGGGAAAGCCGCTCTATCTTTACCTGGGAACAATCCGCGATAATCCAAACACCTTTTATATCACCCGCGAAAGGATGGAAATATTAAAAATTACAGATAATAAAAACATCCCCGGTGCGCTATACTTGACCGAAGACAAATTTTTGCACGGCGAAAAATATGAAACACTCTACGAATACAATATTTATTGGGAAAAACGAAAATTGTACCTGGTACGTTTTCTGGAGTAGCTTTGCAAATTAAATAACAGCAGGTAAATGATCAAGAAGTTCGACTGGTACATTATTAAAAAGTTTTTGGGAACCTTTTTCTATTCCATCGCCCTGCTCACCGTTATCATCATCGTTTTTGATATCTCCGAAAAAATTGACGATTTCATCGAAAATGAAGCCCCTTTCAGAAAAATCGTTTTTCAGCATTACATGAATTTTATCCCGTTTTTTGTGAATATGTTCAGCTACCTGTTTACGTTTATCGCGGTAATTTTCTTCACCTCCAAACTGGCCATGAACACCGAGATCATAGCCATTTTGAGCAGCGGTGTGAGCTTCAACAGGCTGCTCTACCCATACATGCTTTCAGCCTTCATCCTTACCATCATGTCGTTTTACCTCGCCAATTTTGTTATCCCAAAAGCCAACATCACACGACGCGAATTCAAAGACCGGTATATCGAAAACCTGAATCAAAACAAAGATCACAATATCCACCTCCAGATTTCTCCAGGGACGTTTGCTTATGTAGAATCATTCAACTTGCACACAAACACCGGGCAACGGTTTTCGCTGGAAAAATTCAATGCTGACCGCAGCCTGTCGTTTAAACTCAATTCCTATAAAATGGTTTATGACTCCGTTTCTGGCAAGTGGAAGATTTATAATTACTACATACGGGAGATAAACGGTAACGTTGAAAAACTGCGAAAGGGAGCCCAGCTCGACACCCTGATAAACCTTTTACCTTCTGACCTTTTTATTAAAAAAGAAGATTTTGAGGTAATGAATTACTTTGAGATCAGGGATTACATCAATGAGCAAAAAATGAAAGGCAATCCACGGATACAAGACTATGAAGTGGAAAAACATAAACGTATCGCGTTTCCGTTTGCTACGCTGGTTATGACCATCATTGGGGTTTCGCTGTCATCCAGGAAGGTTCGCGGAGGCATTGGGCTGCATCTCGGCCTGGGCATCGGTCTTGCATTTCTGTTTATTCTTATCATGCAGGTTTTTGCGGTATCGGGCAACCTCTCCCCTGCCCTGGCAGCCTGGCTTCCCAATATCGTTTTTGGAATCATTGGTATATATCTGTACTTCCAAAGTACCCGATAACGCATCTTCAGGTTAGTGCTAACCAATTTTTGTTCGTATTTCCAAATACAATTTTTAGCGAACTTGGATTTTTGTCTTAATTTTGAAGGACAAAACCCATCGTCATGAAGCAATGTTACGTTTTATTCCTGGTCCTGTTTTCAGCAATTTGTCTATCAAAGTCCTATTCTCAAATCCCTGATTCACAAATCCAGCAAAGTCAATCTGAAATTGTTTATTTTACCGTAGAAACGGGAAACAGCCCTGATTTAATTTCGCAACTGCAACGAACAGTCTCCATCGATAAAATAGAGGGCAACCGCATATTTGCCCATGCAAATGAGTATGAATTTAAATTGTTTTTGAAACTAGAACTGCCCTGGCACCAGACTTCCAAATATGAGGATACTTCTCACAGGCCAAAAATGATGGATAAGGTGGATATCCGCACAATCGATAGTTGGGATTTTTACCCTACTTATGATGCTTATCTTGATATGATGGCCCAGTTTGCCACAAGCTATCCCGAAATTTGCGACACTCTCACGATAGGTTACAGCGAGGAAGGCCGCAAACTGATGATGGTAAAAATATCCGATAGTATTTCTACCCGCGAAGCAGAGCCACAGTTTTTGTACACCGGCACCATGCATGGCGATGAACTGGTGGGTTATGTGCTATTGTTGCGGTTGGCTGATTATTTTTTAAGCAATTACGAAACTGATCCCGAAATTACTGAGCTGATAAACAACACGGAAATTTGGATAAACCCACTTGCCAATCCTGACGGCACTTACAAAGGTGGCAATCACACTGTTTGGAACTCCACCAGGTATAATGCCAACAATGTGAACCTCAACCGAAATTACCCCGATCCTGACGACGGACCACACCCCGACGGAAATGAATGGCAGGCCGAAACACTCGCATTTATGCAGTTGGCCGAAGAGCAGCATTTTGTGATGTCGGCCAACCTGCACAGTGGCGCTGAGGTAATCAACTACCCCTGGGATACCTGGCAGCACCTGACAGCAGACGATGCATGGTGGGAATATGTGTGCCGCGAATATGCTGATACCGTCCATCAGTATGCTCCCTCCTATTATATGGATGGATTTGATGACGGCATTACCAATGGCTATGCCTGGTACACCATTAGTGGCGGCAGACAGGATTATATGAATTATTACCACCACTGCCGGGAAGTAACCATGGAACTCTCAAACACCAAAAAATTACAGGAGAGCTTGCTGGAAGATCATTGGGATTGGAACTACAGGTCGCTCATAAACTATATCAGGCAGTGCACATACGGGGTTTCGGGAGTTGTGACTGATGAATTGACTGGTGAACCCATTGACGCCAAAATTTATATTGATGGCCATGACGAGGACAATTCATGGGTGTATGCAGATGGGAATGGTTGTTATCAGCGATTGCTGGCAGAAGGCAGTTATGACATTACATTTTCAGCCGATGGCTACTTGCCTGTTACCATCCAACAGGTTGTTGTGCAGAAATACGCAAAAACTACCCTTAATGTTACTTTGAACTCGGGTGAACTCAATGCTTTATTCAGTAGTTCAGATACAGTAATTACGATTGGAGGAACCGCTGATTTTGATGACCAGTCAACCGGAAACCCCATTTCCTGGCAATGGATATTTGAGGGAGGGACACCAGGAGCATCTGACCTTCCATCTCCAACCGGCATAACCTATTCGAATGCCGGTAGTTATGATGTTTCGCTAACCATAAAAAACAATAACGGTGAC
>CAYNDN010000397.1:0-5238 GCA_964395075.1 uncultured Lentimicrobiaceae bacterium
ATGTACCTTACAAAAGAATTTCCAAAAGCACACTACCAAATCCATATTGTGATTGTATTCGAAGCTGTTCAAAAGCTTGCTTCTGCTGGTCTGAAAAGGTGGTTCGCTCAAAAGTGAGCAGGATCATCCGGCTAAGTATATTTGATTTTCTTGGTAATGCATTACCATCAAATATAATCCCGGATCGGATAGGGAATTTCTTGGTTTTGGTATCGTTGGATTTCACCCCTGTTTCCCGTCCGGCTCCATCGTAACCCGATAAAATAAAATCTTCGGCCAGGTGGTCGGTTTCGGTGGTGTATTCTTTGAGGTAAAACAAGCTGTTGCACCTTGAGGATACTATTCTGCTCAATGCAACAACGGTGGCATTGTTGAGTGGTGTTCCGGTGGCATCGCTGCCAATGAGCGTAAGCAATGGTTGAATGTAGGATGTTTTTCCTGTACCCTTTTCGCCAAACAAATAAAAGAATGGAAAGAATTTCAATTGGTCAAATATCAGATCCCTGAACATGGCCATTATTGCATAAAGTGTTCCGGCAATGGCATTTTTGCCGCTGGCATGATAAAACAGGCTGGCCCAGGTTTCAAACCCTATTTTGCCCGGCCTGAATTTGTAGGACTTATCGTTCAGATAATCTTCGTTTGTCATGTTGGCCAGGCCGTAGGCTGGTAAATAATACGCTTTGCTTTCGTGTTTGATAATTCCCATCGGGTCAACCTTCAGTAATTGGCCATCCTGGGTGAACACACTGTCGGCAAAGGCATATATTTGATGTTCTGCATTCCAACCAAGTAAACTGATAATAACGGCGCTATCTTCGTCATCCATAAGATACGCGAAAATCTTCTTTAGTGTGTAAGCATTTCCCAGGAAAGTGCATCCGTAGGACTTCAGGATTGTTTCAAATGCTTCCGGTTTCAGTTCGTTTGAACGCACCTCAATAAGTTTCTTTTCGTGGTCTCCGCCATTTTTGCGGGGTTTTCTTTGCAGGTAAATCAATCGGGTTGAATTGTTTGTACCATTTGTGATATTGTACAAAAATTTCATCGTGAAATTTGAAACTTCCTCCTCAATGTGTTTTTCACTTTTACCGGCTTTTATCGTTTTCCGGATGTAATATTTGCCTTTGATTATTGCAAATCCGTATTCTGAAAATGCTTCATACTCATCCTTGCTGTCAGGAATGTGGAAATCATTGAGGGTTTCTGCTTCAGTAGATGGTTCTTGATTTTCTACTTCCTTTTTGAGTTTATTGATATCCTTAATAACATCCTCAGCATTAAGTGTTAATTTGTTGGATGATTTATTATCCACATTTGTTATTTTGTTAGCATGGGTACGGCCTGATTTTTTTGCAACCTGGTGAATGGAGAATGACTTCAACTTGTTTTTTCTTTTCGATGAGCTTCCATTTCCGTGTTAAGTTGGTTAGGCATGCTTTAGGCTCCCTTATTACTTAACATCCACTGATCTATCTCTTTGCGATCGAAATACAGTTGTTTACCCATTGGCCGGTACATCCCGGGTATTTCAAACTTCATTGAAAGTTTATACAGGTAGCTTTTACTGAGGCCTGTATATTCTGCCAATTCATTGAATGTAAGGAATGTTTTTTGGCTCAGTAAAAGGCTTTCAACTCTTTTTTGGCTGTCCAGGATTTCGCTGACTTGCTTAAATATTTGTTCCATTGGTTTAATTTTAAATTATTTACCGGACAAAGGAAAGGCAGGAAAACATTGAAAAAAAGGACAAAACAGGAACCTGTTAAAGGTCTGTAAAACAAACAATTATTAATGTTGGCGCGAATATGAATATTTCAATATGAAGCGTGAAAATAAAAGAAAAAGGGCTGTAAGTTGTTCTTAATATTCATTTTCAGAACGGTCAATCTGCACGTTTAAGTTGCTGATTTGATGAAAATTGTGCTGTATCTGTGAAAATTTGAGGACAATACTGCTGATTAAGTGATAAAGTTAGGACAATACTCCTGATTAAGTGATAAAGTTAGGGCAATACCCCTGATTAAATGAGAAAATTTCATAATCGCACGGACAATCTGGGCGGTTAGGAAGTAAAAATATTTGTGATAGTATTGATTGGGTGATAAATTCAGGACAATACTGACGATTAAATGAGAAGCAATAAAAAAAATAGCCTCACAATTTACAAGGCTAAAATATTCTCAAAGAATCAATGCCCTATATCAATTTCTTTGCAGCCTCTGTTTTGGTGGAGTTATCAAAACTATCCAAATAGGTTTGTGTAACTGATTCGGAGCTATGGCCCATCATTTCAGAAATAATTGCCGTTCCAATATTTTCTTTTTTCAGGATTTTTTAAACGATTGTGATAGAGGTTTTTAACCCCATGCCCTGAAGGACGTGGTAATGGGTCCCGATTTTTGTGAATAATGTAGACTGAAAAGAGAAATGGCAAACTTATTCCCTTCTTTATTGCACACCAGATGTTTTTTCAACTGAAATTGCAGTCAATTCAAAAAGTTAGGATAAATTCGCATGGGATAATCAAAAACGGATATTTGTTTCTGACTGAATAAAAGGTTTGGCCGAGTATGATGCCCCCTTTATTTTTTTAACTGAATGAACATGAAAACAGAAAACATTAAAATCTCCACGGCACTTTATTTCCTGGTTATGCTTTTCATTGCTTTAATCATGGTTAATGCAGGTGTATCCATTTACAATCTTCGCCATATACAAAAGGCCTCAGGAAAACTATATTTTGAAAGAATTTATCCGCTGGAGCAACTCAAAATTGTATCGGATAACCTGGCACTGGATATTGTAAATACAGCCTACGACATGAATCACAACGGCTATGACTGGGAAGACGGATCAAGGCAAATCGAAAAATCGCTTAACGAAATCAAAATTAATTGGAATAAATACCTGGAGATTGAGTCTGCCGGCAAGGAACAACAACTCAAACAGGAGGGCATCACGCTCATGCAACCTGCTGCAAAATCAGTTGAAGGCCTCATTGACATTGCCCGGACGCAAAACCATGAGCATTTTAATGCTTTTATCGAAAATACCCTCTACGCGAACATCGATCCATTTATTGCCCATTTAAAAAAGTTAATGGATGTACAATTAGAAGTTGCTGCATCAGTTTACGCAGATTCAGAAACAACCTATAAACAAACCCTGATAGAATTGATTGCACTAATGGCTTTGGGAATTATTCTCACCACAGTAATATCCGTTTATGTAATCTCAACACTCAATAAATCCATTCGATATGCCAATAGGATACTCTCAGAAATTGCAGAAGGAAATCTTGAGGCAGATATAAAACGTCAGAGCAATGATGAAATAGGATTGCTTTTGAAAAATATGGATAAAATGCGCAAAAAAATCCGGGAAGTAGTGTCCAACATTTCCACAGGTGCAATGTATGTTACCAGGGCCAGTCATGAGTTAAATTCAGCGGCAAGACAAATTGCTCAAGGTGCCTCCCAGCAAGCCTCATCAATAGAAGAGATTTCAGCTTCGGTGGAGGAAATGACTGCTAATATCCAGCAAAATCTGCAAAATGCACAACATACTGAGCAAATATCTGTAAAAGCAGCAAGTGATATTTCCAATGTTAAGGAATCTTCAAACAACAGTTCGCAAAGCATTAAAAAAATTGCTGAAAAAATTTCGGTTATCGGTTCTATTGCTTTCCAAACCCACATTCTTGCACTCAACGCCGCCATCGAAGCAGCAAGAGCCGGCAAACATGGTAAGGGCTTTGGTGTGGTTGCTTCGGAGGTAGGTAAACTGGCGGAACGCAGCAAGCAATCAGCTGAAGAGATCAACGAACTTGCCCACAACAGTGTAAAGGTTACCGAAGAAGCCAAAAAGTTGTTGGTGAAAATTGTACCTGATATTGTTTCAACCTCACAGTTTGTGCAGGAAATTACGGCCTCCAACAACGAGCAAAGCATTGGTGCCGAACAGATAAACGATGGTGTGCAACAGCTCAACCAGGTAACCCAGCAAAATGCAGCTTCCTCCGAAGAGCTATCGTCAAATGCTGATGAACTGACCGATATGGCTGATAAACTACTCCGTTCGGTGGGATTTTTTAAGGTGAGCAGTTCCACAGATTACGGACAATTGCCAATATCAACCGATTGATAAAATTTTTTTTACTTTCGCCCGAATTGATCAGTAACAGGATTTGAATGGGACAGTACACTTTAATAATCGTTGATGGTGGAACTGCGAAGAAAGCGTTTTTAAGTTTCCCATCTAAACTTTACCGCAACGATAAAAACTGGATACGGCCTCTCGATGAAGATGTTGAAGCCGTTTTTGATCCGGCTAAAAACAAGAACTTCAGGCATGGCGATGCCATAAGGTGTTTGCTAAAAAATGACAAAGGTGAAATTGTTGGCCGGGTAGCAGCATTTTATAATGACAAGACCGCCAGGAAAAATCAACAGCCAACCGGCGCAATGGGCTTTTTTGATTGTATTGACGACCAGGTTGCCGCCAATACCTTATTTGATGCATGCAAAAACTGGCTCACCGAAAAGGGCATGGAGGCCATGGATGGCCCGGTGAATTTTGGCGAACGCGACAGTTTCTGGGGATGCCTGGAGGACGGGTTTATTGAGCCAATTTACAACATGCCTTATAATTTTCCATATTACCAGAAGTTGTTCGAAAACTACGGCTTCAAGAATTACATCAACCAATACACCTACGGCAGAGATTTTACTCCCAATGACTTAGACCCGATTGTTTGGGAAAAGGCGGAGCGAATAGCCCGCAATACAGATTATACATTTAAAACCATTACCTGGAAAAACAACGAAAAATTTGCAGAGGATTTTATGATCATTTTCAACAAAGCCTGGGCCAGCTTTCCAGGGGTGAAAAAGATCAGCAAGGCGCATGCGGTGGGTTTACTCAAAAAGATGAAACCCATCATGGATACCCGTTTGGTGCATTACGCCTATTACAAAAATGAACCCATCGCATTTTTTATTATGATGCCCGATTTATACCAGATCATCCGCAAGTTTAACGGCAAGTTCCACTGGCTCAATAAACTCAGGTTGATTTATAACCTGCGATACAGAAAATCATGCACACGGGTTATAGGCAGGATTTTCGGGGTAGTGCCCGAACACCAGGGAAAAGGGCTCGAAGCAGGACTGGTGAAATCTTTTGAAAAATATGCCCTTAGTCCGGATTTTCACTACAACGAACTTCAGATGAACT
>CAYNDN010000398.1:0-5226 GCA_964395075.1 uncultured Lentimicrobiaceae bacterium
TATTTATTTAAAGGCAAAAACCAGAAAAATATAGTTTAAATGCTAAAATTTTTCTGGTTTTTGATTAAGTTATTGTTTCAGGATTATCCCTTGTAGAAAGGAATTTTTACGATTTGTGCATTAAGCATTTTGTTACGGACTTTGATAAAAATCTCATTACCAAATTTAGCATGTTCAGCTGCAATATAACCCATTCCAATTGCTTTTTTAAGGCTTGGCGCCATCGTACCGGAGGTTACCTCACCAATCACATTTCCTTGGGCATCGCATATTTCGTGATGTTGCCGGGCAATGCCCTTGTCAAGTATTTCAAATCCGCGTAAGCGCCGTTTGGGTTTTTCTTCTTTTATTTTCTGATGAAAATCCCGATTGATAAAATTGTTACCTTCGGTAAACTTAGTGATCCATCCCAGTCCTGCTTCAATAGGCGAAGTGGTATCGTTGATGTCGTTTCCATACAGGCAAAATCCCATCTCTAATCTAAGCGTATCACGCGCTGCCAGGCCAATAGGCTTAATACCAAATTCAGCCCCTGCCTCAAAAACAGCGTTCCAGATGGTTTCGGCATGTTGGTTTTCAAAGTAAATCTCAAAACTGTTCTTTTCGCCGGTGTAACCTGTGGCCGACATATTTACATTTTCAATACCGGCAAATTTCACCATCTTGAAATGATAAAAGGGGATGGTGGTTAGGTCGGTATCGGTGAGCTTTTGCAAAGTTTCCATGGCTTTTGGTCCCTGGATAGCAAGCTGGGAAGTATCGTCTGATGCGTTTTCAAGTGTTGCACCAATTGTATTTTGGGCATTCACCCATTCCCAATCTTTATCGATATTAGCAGCATTTACAACCAACATGAAGTTTTCATTATCAAAACGGTAAACGATCAGATCGTCAACTATTCCACCCTTATCATTCGGAAAGCAGGTGTATTGGGCTTGACCATCAACGATTTTAGAAAGATCGTTTGAAGTGAGCCGCTGAACCAATTCAAAAGCTTTTGGACCTTTCACCCAAAATTCACCCATGTGCGACACATCAAAAACCCCTACTTTGGTTCGAACTGTTTCGTGCTCGATAGTTACACCTTCATACTGTACCGGCATATTGTAACCAGCATAAGGAACCATTTTGGCACCATTGGCTTCGTGCATCTTTGTAAAAGCTGTATTCTTCATGCGTTTAAAATTTTAAATTTCCGGCAAAAGTAATTTTTTGGGAGGTACTGAAAGCCAATTTATTCTTTCATTTTTAGACGTGAAGACAAAAAAAATCCCTGCAAATTTTCATCTGCAGGGTCGATTATTCTTTTTTGGAGAAGTTGACTAACTCAGCACCTCATTTACCAGGCTTGCAGCATCCTGGAGTGCAATGGCTGAATGCACTTTAAGTCCGGATTCATCGATAAGTTGTTTTCCTTCCTCGGCATTTGTGCCCTGGAGGCGCACAATAATCGGCACATTAATATTACCAATGTTTTTGTAGGCATCAACAATACCCTGCGCCACGCGATCACAACGAACGATTCCGCCAAAGATATTCACGAGTATCGCTTTTACATTCGGGTCTTTAAGGATAATACGGAAAGCTTCTTCCACGCGTTTGGCATTTGCAGTTCCACCCCCATCAAGGAAGTTGGCAGGGTCGCCACCCGACGTTTTGATCATGTCCATGGTTGCCATAGCAAGACCTGCACCATTTACCATACATCCAACATTTCCGTCAAGCTTCACGAAATTCAGGTCGTAGCGGCTGGCTTCAACTTCAATTGGGTCTTCTTCCGAAAGATCGCGCATTTGTGCTATATCAGGATGCCTGAATAGTGAGTTGTTGTCAATTGCAACTTTGGCATCAACGGCAGAGATACGCCCGTCGGAGGTGCGCACAACCGGGTTAATTTCAAAAAGTGAGGCGTCGCTTCCCATGTAAGCTTTGTACAAGGCAGCAGCAAATTTCACCATATTTTTAAACGATGTTCCTGACAACCCCAGGTTAAAAGCAATTCTTCGTGCCTGGAAGCCCTGCAAGCCTGTTCTGGGATCCACCTCTTCGGTAAAAATCTGATCAGGTGTTTCTTCTGCAACTTTTTCGATATCCATACCTCCGCGCGGAGAGTACATGATCATATTTCTTCCGGTTTTACGATTCAGTAACACACTCATATAATATTCCTGAATTTCGAGTTCACCGGGATAATAAATGTCCTGCTGGATTAAAACCTTACGCACCAATTTGCCTTCAGGCGGGGTTTGCGGCGTAACCAGTTGCATTCCGATGATTTTATCGGCCAGGCTTTTTACTTCATCAAGCGATTTTGCCAGTTTTACACCACCGCCTTTTCCGCGGCCACCGGCATGTATCTGGGCTTTTACCACCCACATAGTGGTTCCGGTTTGTTTCTGGACTGATTTGGCAGCTTCAACTGCTGATTCGGGTGAGTCGGCAACGATGCCTTCAGGTACCGACACGCCAAACCCTTTTAAAATAGATTTTGCCTGATATTCGTGAAGATTCATAATGATGAAATATTTCGTGTTTTATTTACTGATGAAGAAACTGTTTGATTTTGTGAGGTGCGCAGGTAGCACGTTTGACAAAATCCTTCATTTCTTTGAAAGCGCGGCAAAATTATAATTTTCATGGTTGCAATAAAGCTGCTACACATAGTAAAAGCAGCCTCTTCAAGATATTTTCCCGGGAGAAATTCGCCAGGTATCGGTATCAGAGCAAACTTTAGCATTAATTTGTACAAAATTCGCTTATATGTTTTTAACAATTTTTACGGTTTCCACTCCTGTAGTGCCTTTTGGCATAATCTATTAAACGCCTTTTTTAAAGTTGTTTCCTTATCACCGGGGAATCGTTTTGTAATTAATACTACCGCCCAAAATAATTGGCTATTGCTTCTACGAAAAGTCAGGTTATTTAAATATCGATTCAAAATAAAACATGAAATAAATTTTACTGCTTACCTTTGCCCCAATCCACTATGATAAAAGCTCAGCATATTCATAAATCATACAGCGAACTGCATGTGCTAAAAGGCATTGACCTTGAAATTGAGCAGGGCGAAGTTGTTTCGATCGTTGGTGCCTCAGGTGCCGGAAAATCAACGTTGTTGCACATTTTGGGCACCCTGGACCGTGCTGATAATGGACAGGTTTTTTTTAATGACGTTGAGGTAAACAACCTTTCCGAAAAAAAACTTTCAGATTTCAGGAACAGGCAAATTGGTTTTGTTTTCCAGTTTCACCACCTGTTACCTGAATTTACTGCACTCGAAAATGTTTGCATTCCTGCATACATCCAAAGGCTATCCAAATCAAAAGCTGAAAAGAAAGCACGGGAATTGCTGGATTTGCTCAATCTCACCGACCGTTTTGAGCATAAGCCTTCCCAGCTTTCGGGAGGAGAACAACAGCGGCTTGCCGTTGCAAGGGCTCTCATCAACAACCCTACTGTTGTACTTGCCGATGAGCCATCGGGAAACCTGGACTCAAAATCGGCGGTGGAGCTGCACAATCTGTTTTTTGAATTACGAAAGCAGCTGAAACAGACCTTTATCATTGTAACCCACAACACCGAACTGGCTAATATGGCCGACCGGAAACTGACTATTGTTGACGGAAAAATTTAGCCTTCATTTCTGATTTTTATTCACTGCTGGTAGTCATTTCATAAGCTTCGGCATGCTTTATTTTCCCAAATTAATATTGAGACCGGTCCAAAAAGCACCTTGTCACTCAACTCAATAATTAGAATTTATATTTCAACCCCTTTAAACGAATCTATACTTAAAACCTTTACGCACACTGATTTCAACAATAAAAAAGCAATCTGGATGTTAGTAGATACGTTATTGCGAAAAGGAAATTTCAGATTAATCAAGTTGTGTAAATAATATGCTTTTCAGGGGTAAATTTTACCAATACATCATCCTATTTCTGTTTTTCATGTTCCAGGCATCAGCTATAGCACAGGATGCAGGCGTTACAGAAAATTACAACACCGCCCTCAACCAGGCCGAAAAGCTCTATTTTGAGAAAAAATATGCCGAAGCCAAAACTGCCTTTAAGCAGGCACTTGAGATAAAACCCAACGAAAAACATCCGGCTTCGAGGATCAACGAAATCAATAGCATATTAGGAATCTCCGAAGATTCAATGGATAACTTTGCTCAAATCATTGCCGAGGCTGATCAACTTTTCGAACAGGAAAAATACGAAGAAGCACTGGAAGCATACAAAAATGCAAACCGGATTGATCCCGACAATGACCATGCTGCCGACAGGGTGCTGGAAGTTCACGCGCTGATAAGACAGAATAAAAATTTGAGTGCAGCCTACAACAACCTGATAGAAAAAGGGAACCGGTATCTGGAAATGAATGACCTCAATAAAGCAATGGAATCGTTTAATGAGGCTCTTGCGCTAAAACCCGAAGAAGACTATCCGGCCAGAAAAATCAACGAGATCAAAAACCATCTTGCAAATGTAGAAAATTACAACGCTGCGGTTGAAGAAGCGGACGCACTGTATATCGACAAAAAATACGATGAGGCCATTGTTGCTTACACCAACGCCGGAAAAATAAAACCCGATGAGGACTATCCCTCCAATATGATTTCCAGAATTGAAGATCAAAAGGCTAAACTGGAGGAAAATTACCAGGCGGCAGTAGAGTTGGGTGACAATAAATTTGACCAGGAGCAACCCGAACAGGCAATTGCAGCCTATAAAGAGGCACTTGAAATCAAGCCCGGGGAGGCTTATCCCAAATCGATGATTACCATGATTAACGGGATGCTTGCGGGTGAGGCTGAGGCCAGTGCAAAATACAATGAGCTTATTGCCAAAGGTGACAATCTGCTATCTAAATTAAGTTATTTGGAAGCTCAAATGGCTTTTGAGGAAGCCACCGCACTTAAACCGGAAGAAACCTACCCTCGCCAAAAATTAGATGAAATCGCGGCAGAACTGGCAAAAATTGAGGCCGTTGAGGAGGAATTTCAATCCATAATTGCAAAGGCTGATGATTTTTTCGATTCCGGAGAATACGATTTGGCAACTGCCGAATACAACAAGGCACTGGAAGTTAAGGCCGAAGATACATATACCCTTTCGAGGATTGCAGATATTAAAAATATCAAAGCAGAAATTGCAACCACGCAAAAAGCCTACGATGCGGCCATTGCTTCTGCCGATCAGCTTTTCGAATCGGAAGATTATG
>CAYNDN010000399.1:0-5199 GCA_964395075.1 uncultured Lentimicrobiaceae bacterium
TTGAATCTTAAAACCTTTATGCTCATTGGCAAGAACTATTTTTCTAGGATTACCTGTGCTTGACCATTCAATCAAACCTTGTTTATCAAGCTCGTCCAAAACTTCTCGACTATAGCGCCAATGTCTACCTTTTGGTGGCTTTAATCCTTTCCATTCAAGTCCAGTATCACCATTCACTGTTTTACCCGGTGCATGTATTGGATTGGTAGTATAATAGCCTAACTCAGGGTGTTTTTTCGGAAATAGCTCTTTTCTTTTTTCTTCGGTCATTGGTTCCTTTATATCATTCCAAATTTGGCAATCCCGATTCTTTGCGTAATACAAAATAACATCAGTGTAATTTCCATAAGCATTACGTGCAAAATTTTTAGGATTACACTTAATTCTTGTGATGTCATTAATAAAATTCTGATAACCAAAAACTTCATCCATTACAATTTTTACATAATGTCCAATTTTCTTATCAATATGCAGATAAATGCTCCCAGATTCAGACAATAATTCTCGAAGTAGAAACAGTCTTTTACGTAAAAATTCAAGAAATTCACTATCAACTAATTTGTCCGAATAAGCTGAAAGATCATCAATTGAATTAAAATCTTGACCTGTTCCAAAAGGTGGGTCAATGTATACCAAGTCAATCTTTTCTCTATGAGTGTTAAGAAGATTCTTCAAAACATAATAATTATCACCAAAAATGAACATATTTGAAGTTCTATAATTGGTTTTTCCTATATATCTCAACTCACCTTTAGTAATTCCATGAATAACTTCAAATTCATCAGATTTATCAGAATAATGGAGTGTGCAACTCTTTGTCCTTCTCAGATATGAAATTGAAGGCTCTTTTGCTGTTGAGTTAGAATTAACAAAATTCTCAAAATCATTAATAGTGATTCTATAACTTTTGTTAATTTTAACAGCATTAAGTTCCTTTGCTTTAATATACTTGGACACTGTTTGTCTTGTAACCTTAAGATTCTGAGCGACTTCTTCTAATGTAAGGAAACTTTCTTGATTCATTGGAAACGAATTAAGAGGCAAATTAACGCATATTAACGTAAAATAGCAAGTGACATTGAATGAAAAATTAATAAAACGATACATAATCGAGTTAACGATTACAAATCGAATGACCGCCAGTGCGCCTACTAACGCTATGGTCAGCATCGACCTGATCTCACATCCATCGGTCGCCGAAGGTGAAACGCCTTCCGCACCCTTTCTAAAAAGATAATTGAATGATTACACTTTAAATGGTTAAACAAAAATGGATGCTTCAGGGTTATTCCTTCAATTTTAATCCATCGATAAAAACTTTTTAAAGATGACAAAGAAGGACCTATCATCATTAACCGACGAGGAACTGCTACTGGAAGCCAGGAAAATGAAGAAAAGCGAAATCATCAGCGCGTTTATGATTGGCTTTCTGATTGGTATTGTAATTTTCAGTATTGCGGTTAACAGCTGGGGGCTTTCCATGCTGATCCCTTTATTTATTGCTTACAAACTGCTTAAAAATCCCAATAATAACAATGAATTGAAGGATATTTTAAAAGAACGAAATCTGAAATAACTGATGGCTAACATGAATAAAAATACTGACGCTGAGGTTTCCCGGAGTGTTTGCCCGAATTGTGGACATACTGCAAATGTAAAACGGATTGACGGGAAATACCTGGTTCAGGAAATTCGCAAAGTACTGAATTTCGAAAGTGGATTTTTCTTTACAATCAGGGCACTTACAGTTAATCCCGGCGGGAATATCAAAGCTTTTTTGCACCACGACCGAAACAGGTTGGTAAAACCCGTTTTGTTTATCATAGCCACTTCCCTGATATACTCCCTCATGAACAACATTTTCAACCTCGAAGACGGCTATGTGAATTATTACGAGCAAACCGGATCTGCCACAACCGTCATCAACCAGTGGATTCAGGGTAACTATGGTTACGCAAATATCATCATGGCAATATTTATTGGCTTATGGCTTAAAATATTCTTCAGAAAACATGAAGTTAATTTCTTTGAAATATTAATTCTGCTCTGCTACGTAATGGGTATGGGTATGTTGATCTATGCAGCTTTTGGGATTGTTCAGGGTTTAGCAAATATTCAATTAATGGTTTATGCCATTTTTGTTGGATTTATTTATACAACTTTTGCAGTGGGGCATTTTTATAATCCAAGAAAACCCATTAGCTATATGCTCTCATTTTTCGCTTATTTGTTAGGCATGATCACTTTTTCGATAGCAGCTGTTGCAACAGGCATGATCATTGATTTATTGATAGGAACATAACCGTTCGATTTGCGCTCTTCACCCTGCGCAATGCGCCATGCGCTATGCGCTATGCCCTCTACCCCTACTCCTGAAAATAAACCCTTTTCACCCGTCTTGAAATTCCGGTGAGGATTTCGTAGGGTATGGTTCCCATTTCTTCGGCCAGTTGATTGATGCTGCGATGCTCGCCAAAAACTTCAACAGCATCCCCTTCGGTTACGTCCAGTCCGGTAACATCCACCATGGTCATATCCATGCACACATTCCCAATTATGGGTGCCATTTTTCCATTGATGAACAAATGTCCGCGTCCGTTGCTCAAAATCCTGCTCAGGCCGTCAGCGTATCCAATGGGGATGGTGGCCAGCAGCATGTCTTTTTCTGCCGCGCCGGCCCGGCCATAGCCGATGGTTTCTCCGGCAGTTATTTTTTTTAATTGAGAGATGGTGGATTTAAGTTGCCCGACACACCGCAGTTCGTTTTGCTCCTCCTGGAAAGGTGAAATACCATACAGGCCAATACCGAGCCGCACCATATCGAAACGGGCTTCGGGAAACGCCGAAATGCCTGCTGTGTTCAGGATATGTTTTAATACAGGCCGCTCAACAATTTCAGAAACCTGTTGAGCCATTCTGCCAAAAGCCTCAATTTGCTGCCGGGTAAACTCTTTATGGTCAGTGCGATCGCTGGAAGCCAGATGCGAAAATACACTCTGCAGGTACATCCGCGGATTGGCTTTTATGCGTTCGGTTACTATTTCAACATCTTTTTCTTCAAATCCCAGCCGGTGCATGCCGGTATCCACTTTCAGGTGGATCTTCACCGGCTTGTTGCGTGGAATAATATTTCGCCGGATGGCTTTCTCAAGCATTTCGAGCACCCTGAAATTATAAATCTCCGGCTCCAGGTTATACCCGATGATCCCGTCAAAACTTTCCTCATCAGGGTTCATCACCATGATGGGGGTTTTTATCCCTGCTTTGCGTAATTCAACACCTTCATCGGCATAAGCTACAGCGAGATAATCCACCTTATGAAACTGTAATGCATTAGCCACTTCAAAACTACCAACCCCATAAGATCCGGCTTTCACCATAGCCATCAGTTTCGTGCCATTATCCAGCTTCCCACGATAGTAGTTAAGGTTGAGGATCAATGCGTCCAGATTGATCTCCATCATGGTTTCATGGGCCTTATGCTGCAATGCCTGCCCGATGCGCTCGAATTCAAAAACCCTGGCCCCCTTTAGCAGAATGCTTTCATTTTGAAAACGTGTGTATGAAAATGCCTTGAGAAATTCATCTGTTGAAGAATAAAAATCTTTTTCCATTTCAAACTGATCGGCCTGGCGTGAGATGGCATTCCCGATTCCGATGAGCCTGGTAACATGCTTGTTTTGGAGCAGTTCAGCGATTTTACCATACAAATAAACATCGCTCTTGCCACTTTGAAGGATATCAGAAAGAATAATGGTTTTATTTTCCTGACGCGACTGCTGATTTAGAAAGTCCAGTGCAATGGATAAAGAGTTGATATCTGAATTGTAGCTATCATTAACAACTGTACAATTGTTGATGCCCTCAATCAATTCAAGCCGCATGGCTATGGGGCTGAGCCTTTGCATACGTTCTGCGATCACATCATTTTTGAAACCCAACTGAAGCATCAGAGCCCAGCAATGAATGGCATTTTCGATGGAGGCATCATCTGCAAATGGAATGGTAATCTCTATTTCAGTCTTTTTATACTGTGCCTTTATGCAGGTACTAAAGTTTTTACCCTGATTAACTTTGGTGATCCTTAAATCGGCATCCTGGGTGCGGCTCCAGGTAAAAGCCCGGATACCTTCCAGAATTTGCGAACGGATAATAACTTGTTGAATTTCACGGTGATCAGGGCAATAGATCAGTGTTTTTACCTTGGTAAACAGCTTAAGTTTTTCACCCACCTTTTGCACCCTGTTGATGAAGTTTTCGCTGTGGGCTTCGCCAATGTTGGTAAAAATACCAATGGTAGGGTTGATGATCTTTTGCAAACTAACCATTTCTTCGGGTTCGGATATTCCGGCTTCAAAAATGGCTACATCAAAACCCGGTTCCATTTGCCAAACCGAGAGTGGTACCCCGATTTGCGAATTGTAACTTTTGGGGCTTCGAATCACCTTTTTTTCGGGGGAGATCAACTGATAGAGCCATTCTTTTATGATGGTTTTTCCGTTGCTTCCTGTAATGCCAATTACAGGAATGTCGAATTTTTTGCGGTTTGCAGCAGCCAAAGATTGCAGTGCATTCAGGGTATTTTTTACCTCGATGAAGTTGGCCTCAGGAAACTTTGATATATCCAGGTTTGCATCCGAAATTACGAAATTCCGCAGCCCCCGGTAATAAAGTTCATTGATGTATTTGTGACCATTATTGCGTTTACTGGAAAGGGCAAAAAACAGCGTATTTGCTGCTTTAAAAAGGCGGCGGCTGTCGATGAGAATATCGTGGATAGGCATATCGGCAATCATCCGCGGGACGAACTTACCACCGATTATACCGGCTATTTCTGAAATCAGGAACCTTTGTGAAAACATACTTTTGCAATAGTAAGGGGAGTGTCAGCCTTTTAGCTTATTAATTTGAGCCGTTATTTTCATCGTCATCATCTTCATCTATAAACAGCGGATTGGCGTTCACTTCATCAAAATCTCTACGATTTCTGAAAATATCGCAAGCGAGGTAAACGGCAGATCGCATGGAGTTTTCACTGGCCTGATTTTTACCGGCAATATCATAAGCTGTACCGTGTGCCGGCGAAGTGCGAACAATCGGCAATCCGGCAGTATAATTCACACCATCGTCAAAAGCGAGCGTTTTAAAGGGAATCAAACCTTGATCGTGGTACATGGCCAACACACCATCAAACTTTTG
>CAYNDN010000400.1:0-5190 GCA_964395075.1 uncultured Lentimicrobiaceae bacterium
GAAAGCTTTCATGCCCTCAAAGGCTTCCTGGCCATAATGAAGAGCGGTTGCTGCCATGTGAATATTGATATATTCTGAAGATGAAGTTTCCAGTTCGCCCCACTTTCCGTTGCGGCAATAGGTTCGAACATTGTAGTCCGTTTTGAAGTAACCAAACGGTAAATTTTTCCAATCTATATCCATCATTTTTCGTTGTTTTTGGTTTGTGAAAATTCAATTTGCTAAAATAGAAATATTACACATTTTGTCATATTCATTTGCTGTGTTTTTTGTTAATTTGATAACAATTGAAAGTTTTTTGCCGGTTTTGCACAAATCATCATAATTTTTATCTAAGCAAACGCACCATACTTTAGAGGGTGAAATAAATCCTTACATTCTATTGTTAATCAATTCACAAGTTTAATTTTGTATCATAAAAACAACAAGTTAACGAATCAACTTCAAATATGACTTTTGATATCCTGGTAGAAAAACTAAAAGGGCAACTGGTTACCAAACCACCTGACAAAAGCACGATGCCGGAATTTGCTTTTGCCTCCGATTTAATGAGCGACGTATTAACGATTGAAGACCAAAACCCGATGCTGATAACAGGCCTGTCGAACCTGCAAACCATCCGGACCGCCGAAATGGCAGACATCAGCCTAATCATCCTGGCCAGGGGCAAAAAGACATCGAATGAAATGATAGACCTTGCCAATGAGAACAATATCACAATTATCGAAACAGCATTTTCGGTTTTTAAAACCAGCGGCATTTTATATAGTGAAGGCATTAAGCCTATTTTTTAATGATGATGAATTTTGAATTTGACATAGAAGGCGGGAATTTTAGCAAGGCAGGAACTGCTTCAAGCGAAATTAAAAAGGTGTTGAAACAACTTAATATCGACTATGCACTGATCAAGCGCGTGGTGGTTGCAGCTTATGAGGCCGAAGTAAATGTTGTAGCACACGCTGATAAAGGGAAAATACTTTTTGATGTTGATACCACCTATGTTAAGATCAGGGTTGAAGATGAAGGCCCCGGCATCCCGGACATTGAAAAAGCTATGCAGGAAGGCTTTTCCACAGCTTCAGCCAAAGTACGCGAAATGGGATTTGGCGCGGGAATGGGTTTACCAAACATCAAGAAAAACGCTGATAAATTAACCGTTACAAGCGAAATAAGGAAAGGCACACAACTTGAGATTCTTTTTAATCTGGCATAAAATGAAACACAAAGCAAATAACTTAATAGCCAATCAAAGAATAACAAATCAACTATTAACGAATTCCTGATGAAAGATTTCCATCATGCGCTAAAAATAATCAACGACCTTTGTATTGGGTGCTCCAAGTGTATGAACATTTGCCCTACCCATGCAATCAGGGTGCGCAACGGAAAAGCGAGGCTCATGGATAATCATTGTATCGATTGTGGTGAATGCTTCAGGATTTGCCCGGTAAATGCCATCATGATTGAGCAGGATGACTTTAGCAGGATTTATGAATTCAAGCATAGGGTTGCATTGGTGCCAGCCGTGTTTTTTGGGCAGTTCCCTTCCAAATATTCTATTAATAAAATTTATTCAACGCTTTTAAGTCTGGGATTTACCCATGTTTTTGAAATCGAAAATGGGGTGCAGATCATCCGGGATGAGGCACTTAAACTATTAAAATCGAACCCTGAAACCAAACCGCTTATCTCCACATTTTGCCCGGCCATTGTCAGACTCATACAGGTGAAATTCCCGGCACTGGTCCATAATTTTACTTTGCTGAAGCCACCGCTGGATGTTGCTGCCATCTGGTTCAGGAAATACCTGGAATCGCAAGGCGTTGATGAGAAAGAAACAGGTATATTTTACATCACCCAATGTGCGGCAAAAATCGCTGCCATCAAAAGTCCGGCAGAAGGGGATGTTTCTCCCATTTCGGGTGTAATAAATCTTGACGAGCTCTACAACAAGGTTTACCGGAAACTACAGGAGAACGATACTGATGAAGAAAACAACAGCCATCATCATTTTGAACCTGGCGTTGAAGAAGTCCTCTGGAGCCTCACAACCGGAGAATCCAATCATGCAATTGGCCGCAGAATGGCCATTGACGGCGTGCACAATGTGATCAATTTTCTGGAGAAACTGGAAGAAGAAGAAAATCCCAACTTTGATTTTCTGGAACTGCGTGCCTGCGATGAGAGCTGCGCGGGCGGTGTGCTTACGGTAGAAAACCGTTTCCTAACAGCCGAAAGGATGCGCAGCAGAGCAAGAAAAATCAACAAGGCCGAAGGCAATAACCCCAGGCCCGATTTCACCAAAGATCTGCTGGAACAAATTAAAATCAAAAAAATCAGTCCGCGATCCATGATGAAACTGGACGAGGATATGAGCGAGGCCATGCGTAAAATAGACCTGATCAGGCAGATTATGCAAATGCTGCCGGGGGTAGATTGTGGTGCCTGTGGTTCGCCGGGATGCCAGGTGCTGGCAGAAGACATCGTGCAGGGCAGGGCCATTATGGAAAACTGTATTTTTATTCAGCGCCGTTATGAACAAAAAGGCATGCTTAAACCTTCGGACTCTATAAACATCCAAAAGAAAATTTGGGGTGCTGATAAATTTGAGTCAAACAACACAAAAAACAAAAATAAAGATGACAGTAAATGATTTAGTTAACGCACTGGGACTTTATATTTTTAGTGGTAAAGATGGCCTGAAAAATTCGGTCAACGGGGGATACACCTCCGATTTATTGAGCGATGTGATGGGCCATGCCGAGCCGGGAAATATTTGGATTACGCTGCAAACCCACAAAAATATTATGGCCATTGCCTCGCTTAAGGACCTCGCCGCCATTATTGTGGTAAAAGGCTTTAAGCCCGACCAGGATACCATGGAAAAAAGTGAGGAAGAAGGTATCCCGATTTTGGGTACAGACTTGCAAACTTTTGAAATTAACGGAAAGGTTTACAACCTGTTACAAATGAAGTCCATCCAATCGATGCACTAAAATGGCACATTTCAGGGCAGATTTACATATCCACACTGTGCTTTCTCCCTGCGGAGATTTAAGCATGAGTCCGCTTAACATCGTAAATGCTGCCAGTAAAAAAAACCTTGACATCATCGGCATCACCGACCACAACTCCACCAGGCATTGCAAACTTATCCATGATCTTGCTGCCGAAAAAAACATTTTTGTGCTTTGTGGTGCTGAGGTAACATCCCAAGAGGAAGCCCACTGCCTTTGTTTTCTTCCGGACTTTGAAAAGCTGGAAGAATTTCAAAAGTACATAGACGACCACCTTCCGGAAATTAACAACGATCCTGATCAATTTGGCTATCAGGTGCAGGTTGACAAGGATGAAAATATCATTTATCAAGAGCCCAAACTGCTGATTTCGGCCATCGATCAAACCATTGAAGAAATTGAAAGGAAGGTGCATGAACTGGATGGGCTGTTTATTCCGGCCCATGTAAACCGTTCGGCCATGAGCCTGATAAGCCAGTTGGGATTTATTCCTGACGACCTGAATTATGATGCTCTGGAAATCTATAAATACACCGGCGAAAAGGAATTCATGGAAATGCATCCTTATCTAAAAAACCCAACCCTTACCCGCAGCTCCGATGCCCATTTCATCAAAAATCTGGGTAATGCCATATCCCGGTTTTACATTGAAGAACCCACTTTTGAAGAAATCAGAATGGCTCTAAAAAAACTGAAGGGGAGATTTGTGGAGATTTGAGTTCGTAAACAATTTCAATTATTTTTTTAATTGTTGTTGTATGTTTAGTCTTTCAACTTCCTTTTTGATTTCTTCAATCACCTCAGTATTTTTAATTACCTTTTTATCACCGGTCCTAGCTGAAAAAATAACAAATACTTTTCCTCCGTATTTATCCTCAAAATTCTGAAAACTATTACTCATCCTTTCAGTAATTTTATAATTACCAAAATTGGCATTAGCTGTAACAGGCTTTATTTGGATCCCAAAAGCTTTACTATTCACTTTTCCGAGGTAGTCTATATCTCCTGCATGGTCCAATTTTGAATCACTCTCCTCAAATACCACGTCTGGAAAAATCTTTGATAATCCATCATGAATTACAGATTTCTCCAACAAAAAACCATCATAAGTCCTCAATATCGAAACTTGATATATGTAATCTTTGCAGTCCTGAAGATTTAAATTCTTAAACGCAGCAGTCCACTCCGGGATAACCACCTCTGTTATTTTTGCATACAACCGTTCACCAAGTTCATCCAAGGTTTCTCTCGTAATTTTTACTTTATCTTTTTTGGCAGTGTAGGCTTTTTCAAAATAATAGTTTTCCCACTCTTCAAGTGCTTTTGGTTGGCATTCACGAATTAGAGCCATTACTGCACCTACTTTACCTGGCCTCGTCAACTGATATGTATTGCTTGCATAATTCAATACCTTTTCCTTTTTCCCAAAAGGTTTTGCATATTTTTTTAATTCTGCTTTTCTTATCATTTTTGGGATTGTTTAAAGTAGTTTAATAAGCTGTTTTTGTTTTTGTAATCATAAGATGTATCTACATTTACAAGGCCGTTCTTAATTAGATGTGCATTTAAAAAAGTATTGTTTTTTAGATATAAATACACCATTAAATTGTTTTCACCATCATGTTTTTTATCGTCAAATTTGAGGAAAACCTTTTGATTTTTTGTTTTGAGTCTTAAAAACTCCAAGGCTTTCCCATTATCTTCTTTCTTTTCTTTAACTCCAATCAATCTTACCTTTAGATCATTATTCAATCTAACAATTTCTGGGCTAATAATTTCCTTTATAGAATAGTATTCTTCCCTTTGTGATGAGTCATTTTTGTCTATCCTTGACCCAAATTGCAGCTTCTTTGGGTCAGTCTTTTTATCAAATTCGTGAAAGTCAACAAATATGTATGGAAGTTTTTCTATTTCCTTTTTAAAATCTAATTTTGGATAATTCTGTTTGCTAAATTCAAAATGTGAATTAAAAATATCTACTTGATCAACCTCCAGTTTCCTTTCAATAAATGGAATGAATTCCTGATTTATCTCAAAACCAACAGAATTTCTATTAAGTTTTCTTGCGGCAAGTGATGTAGTTCCACTACCAAGAAATGGGTCAAGGATAGTATCATCAACAAATGAGAACATTTTAATTAATCTTCTAGGCAGCTCCTCAGGGAACATGGCT
>CAYNDN010000401.1:0-5175 GCA_964395075.1 uncultured Lentimicrobiaceae bacterium
ACTTGAAGAATTTATTAAACCGGATGAACCGATCTTAAAATTGTTGTCAAAAAGAGACAATAGATATTTGAAAGTAACTAAAACGGCTTATAAATGGTTTTCTGATTCCCTTCAAATCATCACTCCTGACTCAAAACCAAGAGCCTTAGCCCATATCATTGATATTGACAATGAATTTAAAAATTACGCCAACGATTTGATGAGTTCATTCAACCTGGGAATAACAGGATTGACTTCCGATAAAAAAGATTTGAAGGAATTCTTTGGAGAAGACAATGAAAAAGAGCTTGATGAACTTATAAAAAGTGTTGAAGACTCACCACAAAAAACCATTGAGCTAAGAAACGACAAAGGCGATGAATTAATAATTGTAAAAGAAAAAAATAAGATATGGGTAAAAACACTTAAGATCGGACATATTGGAAAAAGAAACAAACCTGTCCTTTTCAATTTAGAAGAGGAATCAGATGGTACTGTGAGGCTGTTGGATTTTGTTCCGGCATTCAAAAGTGTTATTTCAAATAATAGAGTTTATGTAATTGATGAAATTGAAAGAAGCATACATCCTTTATTGATAAAAGAACTAGTGCAAAAATTCTCACTGGATTCTGACTCGAAAGGACAATTGATCTTTACTACACACGAATCAAATTTATTGAACCAGGAAATATTCAGGCAAGACGAAATTTGGTTTGCAGAAAAAAATGCTGAGGGATCGACAGACCTATACTCATTAAATGATTTTAAAGAGCACAAAACAATCGACATTCAAAAGGGATACCTGAATGGCAGATATGGCTCAATTCCATTTTTAGGAAACCTAAAAGATTTAAACTGGCATAAATATGATACTGACAAACAGGCTTTTTGAAAGAGTGCCTCCAAGCAGGGAAGCAAAAAGTATCTATATTTTTTGCGAAGGAGTAAAACGAGAAATTGAATATTTTAATTTTTTCAAGGAATTGGATTCTCGTATCAATATTGAGGTTTACAAGCTTCATCCACATGAGGACAATTCACCACTTGGACTCATGAGAATTGCTGAAAACTGTCTGATAAAATCTGACAATAATCCGAATCCTAAATATGGGCTTATAGAGGAAGATGAAGTTTGGATTGTTTTGGATATCGATATTGATAGAGACGACTCCAGAGAACCACAAATTCAACGTATTAATAAAACTTTGAAGAAAAGAGAAAAGTGGTTTATAGCAAGAAGAAATGCAAAAGCAAATTTTTCCATCATTGGCGACTCACCTGCAATAGGGTGTACAGAGGTTTATAGATTAGCAGACTCTATTATCCCTTTGTTAAAAGAAAAACTTGATGCTGTGATCAGCCAAATTTAAAAATAACCAATTAGGAATACAATTATCCAAAGCACAAACATCAAGAATAAACTTCTATGAAAGCAATGATTTTTGCAGCCGGGCTGGGGACAAGGTTAAAACCTGTAACCGAAAAAATACCTAAAGCCCTGGTAGAACTTGGGGGTGTTCCCATGATCGAGAGATTAATTACTAACCTCAAAGCAGTTGGCGTTATCGAAATCATCATCAACCTGCATCATTACCCTGAGATGATTGTTGACTTCATTCACAAAAAAAAGAGTTTCGACATTTCAATCAGTTTTTCGGATGAAACTGATAATCTGCTCGAAACCGGTGGTGGGCTTTTGAAAGCTGCCGGATTTTTTAATGATGACAAGCCGTTTTTTGTTCACAATGCCGACGTACTCACCAACTTAAACCTTGCTGAAATGCTCGCATATCACAATACGAAAAACCCGCTGGCCACGCTTTTTGTGCAAAAACGCAAAACCTCAAGATACCTCGAATTTGATCATTTGATGCACCTCTGTGGCTGGAAAAATATAAAAACCGGCGAGACCATATCCACCAGGACTTCCCCTGATAAAACCGATTTTGCATTCAATGGTATTCATATCATCGATCCGAAAATCTTTAAGCTGATCGATCGTTCAGGAAAATTTTCGATCATCCGGGCATACCTTGATTTGGCAAAAAACCATTCAATTATCGGATACAAAGATCAAGAAGCTTCTTTTGTGGATATTGGCAAACCTGAAAATCTAAAAGAAGCTGAACGAGCGATCAATCAGGAGTTGTAAAACACATTGGGATAAATTTTAAAAGTTATTACAATAATCAACCAAATACACCTTTATTTGTAAAACTAAAAACCGAAAGTATTTTAAGGATGCAAATTCTTCGTACACCCACGATTTCCTGCCCCGGATTGATCTCCAGTTTCCTGCTGATGTTTTTTGCAATATCCGTTTTCACGGCGGTGCACGCACAAAAAATGACACGGAGTGAATACATCGAAAAATACAAAGACATTGCGATTCAGGAAATGGTGGAATTTAACATTCCGGCGAGCATCACACTGGCACAAGGCATTCTGGAATCGGGCAGTGGCAACAGCACCCTGGCGAGAGAAGCCAACAACCACTTCGGCATTAAGTGTCATAAAGGCTGGGACGGTGAGACAATGAAATTTGATGATGACGCACCAAATGAATGTTTCAGAAAATATGATGATCCATACGATTCGTATAAAGACCATTCATTTTTCCTGAGCCAACGCGGCAGATATTCCTTTTTGTTCGACCTGGAAATTACCGATTATAAGGGTTGGGCACGCGGACTTAAAAAAGCCGGATATGCCACAAACCCCAAATATGCCCAATTGCTTATCAAAATCATCGAGGAAAACCAACTTTACAAATACGACCTTCTTGATGATGATTACGTTGCCGTGAATGAATTTCCGAATGAAATCCCAAAGGATCAAAACAGGAAATATACCCCGCTGGCCGTAGCCGGGAACAACAGGAAAGTGTTTACCAATAATGGCAAGAAATTCATTTTTGCCAGAAAAGGAGATGATTTCTACAAAATTGCAGATGACCTGAATGTATATAATTTCCAGATTTGGAAATACAACGATCTGGAAAAAAAAGACAGATTGCAAGAAGGCGACATGGTTTACATCCAAAAGAAAAGAAACAAGTCGAAAACCGAGGCCTATCACTATGTAAAACCAGGAGAAACCATGCACTCCATTTCCCAGCTTTATGGCATCAGGCTTAATAAACTCTACAAACTGAACCGAATGGAGAAAGGCTCTAAACCACGCACCGGGCAAAGGCTGTGGCTTCAGGACAGGAAACCAAAAAAGTAGAAAATTTCACGAAAACCTAATAAACAATGAAATCACACAGATACCTTTCGTTAGCCTTTGCGTTGCTTATTTTAGTTTCCCTGTTGGTTGGCTGCCGGCAAAAGGCCCCCAAAAACTTCAAAGTTGTCTTTTACAATGTCGAAAACCTGTTTGACACAAAAAATGATGAAGGTATTCGTGACGGCGATTTCACCCCAGAGGGAAACATCGTTTGGGATCAGGAAAAATACAACAAGAAACTGAATGATATTGCCCGCGTAATTTCTACCATCGACAGTGTGAACCTACCGGTAATCATTGGGCTGGCAGAGGTTGAAAACCTTGGGGTACTGAAAGACCTTACCACCAAAACCCGCCTAAACAACGGCAATTATAACATCATCCATTTTGAGAGCCCGGATGAACGCGGCATTGATGTTGCGCTGCTTTATCGCCAAGAAATGTTTACACCACTCCATGCCCGTCCCTACCCACTAACTTTTGATTTTGACAAAGATGACCGGACCCGCGACATGCTTTACGTAAAAGGCATTGCCGGAAAAAATGACACCCTGCATATTATGATTGACCACTGGCCTTCGCGATCGGGTGGAAAAGAAAAAAGCGACCCCAAAAGAATGGCTGCTGCACAATCGATGCGCAGTGTTGTGGACTCTATTTTCAGATTTAACGCTAACGCAAATATCATGATCATGGGTGATTTGAACGACAATCCCACCGATGACAATGTGTATAAAACGTTACATGCAAAACGGTTGAGCGAAACCATTGATCAGGGCTCACTTTATAATCTCGCCATCCGGAAATTTGAAAATGGTGAAGGAACGCTTTACTGGCGAAGCTGGGACTTGTTTGACCAGATCATTGTTTCAGGAAATGTACTTGAAGGGAACAACAAGTACAGGCTCTCCTCCAAAGACATTGGGATATTAAAAGAAGACTGGATGCTTTATGAACGTAGAGATGGAACAAAAGTTCCAAACCGCACTGCCGGGCGAAACGACTATTATGGCGGCTATAGCGACCATCTGCCGGTGTTTATAGAGTTTTCGTTGAAATAAAAAAACGAAGAAAATTTACATATTGAGACTTTTGGCATGGTGCGAAAAGCAGGAACGATAAATTACATGATTAGCACCCAAAAAAAGTCTTAGCCCGGTAAATATCTTCTGATAGCGTTTTTCTAAAACAATCTTATCTTTGTAATCGTTTACATATCAAATTATGAAAAAACTGATTTGGATATTATCTTTTGCAAGCCTGGTGCTTCAGGGATTCCCCCAATCTACCGAAGTCCCATTTACCCTCGAAGACAGGGACAGACTCATTAAGCTTGAAGAGAAGCTAAATGCAACCAATGAAAAAATAGAATCCCTTCAAAATGAAACTAACGGTAAAATAGAATCCCTTCGAAATGACATAAACGGGAAAACAGAATCCCTTCAAAATGAAACTAACGGTAAAATAGAATCCCTCCGCAACGAAATGAATGCAAAGTTCGAGGCTGTAGATTCAAAAATTGAAACAATGTATTGGGGCCTGGGTGTAATAATTACTTTAATACTTTTTATGCTGGGATATATGATATGGGACAGAAGAACCGCACTGCATCCGGTTCAGAAAAAAACAATGGAGCATGAAGAGAAGTTTCGCAAACTCGAACATATTGCTAAAGAACATGCCAAAAAAGACCCGAGCTTTGCCGAGCTGCTCAGGGTAGCCGGATTGCTGTAAACGTGCAAATTCAGAACTCCTAACCTGATTTTGATTGTCAGACAATTACATAAGTTGCTTCTTAAAACACGCTGTCGTAAAAATAGACATTCACTTCCTAAATTACAGAAAATCAATAGCCCCGTCATTTATGGCGGGGATTTGAAGTTTTTTTATTTATTAAGAGGCAAAATCCAGAAAAATGTAGTTTTAATTGTTTAAATTTTTCTGGATTTTGATTAAACTATTGTTTGT
>CAYNDN010000402.1:0-5168 GCA_964395075.1 uncultured Lentimicrobiaceae bacterium
TTCGCCCATCAGCAGCAATGCAATTTGTGACATCGGGGCAAGGTCGCCGCTGGCACCAACCGAACCTTTTTGACAAACCCAGGGTGTAACACCTTTGTTGAGCATTTCCACAAGTGTGAGGGTAATTTCCGGACGGATGCCTGAATTCCCGTGTGCGTGAACATTGATTCTACCCAACATGGCTCCACGCACATATTCCAAAGGCATGGGGTCGCCAATCCCGGCAGCGTGGTTATAAATCAGGTATTTCTGAAAATCCTTCACCTGATCATCGTTGAGTACTACTTCCGAAAATTCTCCAATCCCGGTATTAACACCATACATAATTTCTTTGGCATCGATTTTTTTTTCGAGCATGGCCCGGCATTTTTTTATCCTGGTTAAGGCATCAGGATGCAATTCCACTTTTTGATGATATCTGGCAACATGAACCACATCCTCGATGTGAAGGTCAGATCCGGTAACAATATAGGTCATAAATTTTGGTTTTTGATGTCAATTAGCATAAGGCAAAAATGAACCTCCAAAGGAACAAAATTTTCCTTTTTTAAAAATGACAAACTTTCGTTCCGATCCAATTTGGAAAGGATTTAATTAGATGGCGGAGGCCAAAGATGAAGGTGGAACCATTATTGGCTATACAGCCATGGGCAAACGCAGCAATGATTATGATCCTGATCACAACGACCGGGAATAGTTAATGCCCGATCCGGCTACAGGAATATTGCCGAGCGTGGTTTATTTGATTGCATGTGGTGGAGTTGTCATGTCGCCGCCGCAGATACTGATTATGTGTTTTCGAGTCTCCGGCCCCAACGAATGTGACCTCAAATTGATATGAAATTTGGGAAAAGATTCCTGCCTGCCGGCAAAGCAGGTCTCCCGGCAATCCCACAAGTGCGGGATTTTGGTCGAAATTAAAATTTTTTAAAAAGCCCAAAATAAATACATTCAAATTTATGATATACTTTCGCGCGCTAATTCTATCGTATTATGAAAAACATAATTTTTATTTTACTGGCGATCTTCATTGGGAGCCTTGCATGCCAGCAAGCCAATGCACAGAACAGATTCCTGAACAAATTAAAGAAAAAAGCTGAGGATAAGGCTATTGAAAAAGTTTTTGGCGAAGACGACAAAAACAGCAATAGCAACACCTATGGAACCTCTGGTTCGTCCACCGACCCCAATGCACCAAAAAACACAACAGGCAGCGGCTTAACCACCGAAGCACCGGATGTACTGGCTAACATTAATGATGCGGAAGGCAATTTCGATAAAAAGCGATATGCCGATGCACGCATTGCCGTTAGACAAGCCATTTTGGGCATCGAACTTGAAATTGGTAACAACATCCTCGAGGGCTTTCCTAAAACCATCAACGGGCTTCCCGCATTGGAGGAAGAAGACAAAGTGGCCAGCACCGGAATTGGCTTTGTTGGGCTGATAATCGAACGTACCTACCGTGAAGACAATAAACAGTTTAAGGTTACTGTGGGTAACGAAACAGCACTTATGGCCGGCGTGAACATGTACATGGCGTCGGGCACTTATGCGAATACGCAGGAAGAAGGTGTTAAAAACGTGAAGGTGGGCGATAATCGTGGTGTGATTGAATTTGATGAAAACACAGGCTACAAGCTTACCGTGCCTTTCGGACAATCATCGGTGATAATCACCGAAGGTATAAACTTCGAAACCGAAGACGAAATGATGAGTGCAACTGAAGAAGTTGGTTTAGATAACATTAAAAAGGAGCTTGGAGAAGAATGAAAAAAATAATTACATCTACCTTATTGATGGCCTTATTTTTTGTTGGCCTGTTTGCACAGGAAAGTGATAAGCCTGTACCGGGATTACTTGATGAGGCAAAATCATCATACAACAGTGGCGATCTTGAAAACTCACGCTTTGCTCTTCAGCAAGCCCTAAATGAGATCAACCGTGCCATAGGCAACGATATGCTCGCCCTGATGCCCGAAAGTATCGGTGATATGACCGTTGTGGAGGACGAGGACAATGTTACCGGTGTAAATACCGGATTTGCCGGGCTTTTCGTTAGCCGTCATTACAAAAGTGAAAACGCTGCGGCATCTGTGGAGATCATGAGCGATTCGCCATTGCTTGGAAGCATCAATCTTTTGTTGAGCATGCCGGTTTTCATGGCTTCGGACCCCAACCAAAAACGGGTTAAAGTAGATGGGAAAAAAGCGTTGCTCACAAGAAATGCAGATGAACTTTCAGTAAGCTATGATGTGCAGTTGGTTTTTGATGACACACTATTTACATTCCATACCGACGGCATCGAAAGCGAAGATGCAGTTCTCAACCTGCTCAATGAGTTTCCGGTTTCAGATATCATCACCGTAGCTAAGTAACGCAAATATTTCCATATCTAAAACTATTGTCCAGCGTGGTGAATATTCCAATCGAATATTCACCATTTGTTTTTATTCTTAAACCCTTATTCAACCAAGCTCAAAATTGTTATGCTTTTTTTGAGTTGTAATTCAAAATTATTATGCTTTTTTTGAGTTGTAATTCAAAATTATCATATTTTTGTGCATAAAAATTCTTAATAATGATTCCACGAACGATAGAAAAAACAATTGTCAGCAAGCTTTTTCAAGGCAAGACAATCATTTTATATGGCGCACGTCAGGTCGGGAAATCAACTTTGCTAAACTTCATTGAAAATAGAATCGACAGGAAAGTTCTATACCTTAATTGTGATAACAACGACATTAGGAAACAGCTAACGGAACCGGGGACAAATTCACTGAAAAGAATGTTTGGTGAATATAAAATCGTTTTGATAGATGAAGCTCAGCGTGTGCTAAACATTGGCCTGACTCTAAAAATTGTTCATGACCAATTGCCCGATATCCAATTGATTGTTACAGGTTCTTCGTCGCTCGATCTTTCAAACCAGGTAAATGAACCCCTTACAGGCAGAAAATTCGAATACCTGCTTTTTCCGCTAACAATCAATGAAATAATAAATCACTACGGGTTTATTGATGTGAATCGGAATCTCGAACAATATCTGGTTTTTGGTATGTACCCCGATGTGGTTACCAATCCGGGAGATGAACCGGAAATATTATCAAACCTGACAAGTAGTTATCTGTTCAAGGATATTTTTAATTACCAGGATTTACGGAAGCCTGAACTTTTAGAAAAAATTCTGGAGGCACTTGCCCATCAGATTGGTTCTGAGGTTTCGTTTAATGAACTTGCCCAACTTACCGGCACGGATTCACACACTGTGCAACGATACGTTGGATTACTCGAGAAGGCCTTTATCATCTTCAGGCTGAGATCGTTTAGCCGTAACCTGCGTAATGAATTAAAAAAAAGCCGGAAAATATTCTTTTATGATAACGGGATCAGGAATGCGATCCTTGGAAATTTTAGCCCTTTAAACTCAAGAAGCGATGCCGGGGAATTATGGGAAAACTTTTTTGTGGCTGAGCGGACAAAGTTTATTCATTACAAAAGGAACTACGCAAAACAATATTTTTGGAGAACACGCCAGCAGCAGGAAGTTGATTACCTCGAAGAATTAAATGGCAAAATCATCGCTTTTGAAATGAAATGGAATCCAAACAAAAAAACTAAAATACCACAAACCTTCACTAGGGCTTACTCTGAAGCAAACACCCACATTATACATCCTGAAAACTTTTGGGATTTTTTGGGATAGAACATCTGCATTTTTGCGTGCTTAGAAACTTACAACTAATATTCTGCCAATATTATGGCAGAATATTAGTTGTAAGTTTCTTTTGCAAAATTTATAATTGTCTAAAATACAAATAGAAATGCTCCTAAAAAACAGGAAATTGAAATTAATAAAACTCATTTAAAAATTTTGCCAGACAACTTGGACATGCCAAAACCGGATAAAAACTTCTCGATTGTTATTCCCTGTTTGGTTTTGGCTTGTCCAAGTTGGGTCTTAATAAAATATTATCTCCAAACTGTAGAATCCTATGGTTTTTTTTAGTTTGACTAATTGTGATCAGTTACAAATCAATCTCAGTAAAACCTTATGGCCTGCATGAACTTGGTGGTGAAATATAAAATCACTCAGGAACTAAGCTCACTTGGGAGCACTAAGAAAATCATAGCACTCCATTCATTTCCCTCATCAAAACAAAACACACACCGGATCGGCAACTTTAACTTCATCCATAAACTCCAGAAGCCCGGTTTTTGAATCCCTTTTGAAGGAGACAAGATTTCCGGACCAGCGATTGGCCACCACCAGAAATTCCTCATCCGGACTTAACGCAAAATGTCTGGGCCAGTTGCCCCGTATAGATTCATGGCCTATGAGTTTTAAACTTCCGGATTCCTGATCAACCTCAAAAATGGCAATGCTGTTGTGCCCGCGATTGGAGGCATAAACAAACCTGCCATCTGAAGAAACCACAATATGAGCACACAGATTCTCCCCGGCAAAATCATCAGGAAGGGTAGAAATAGATTCTTCAACTTCATATTCATTTGCAGATTCTTTATGGATTTTGGTTATGGTGCTATTCAATTCATTGATCACATATATCCATTTTTGATTGGGATGAAATGCCAGGTGCCTCGGCCCTGCCCCGGGTTCCATCGCTATCTTATAAGGAGGTTTTGTCACAAGTTTATTTTTTTGCTGATCCAGGGTATAAAACCACAATTCATTGGTGCCGAGATCAACGGCAATTATCCCTGAGCCGTCAGGCTCAAACCAGGCTGAGTGCGTATGGGGCCCGTCCTGACGTGGAGATACGCTGTCACCCTTATGCTGCGCAACATCCAATAAATCAGTAAGCTTTCCATTTGTGTTCACTTTGAGCAATCCAACATTTCCTCCGGTATAATTTGCCAGAAGCACATCTCCTGATTTGTTTGCTGTGATAAAACAGGGATGCGCACCCCCGGAAATGCTCCGACTCATAAACTTCAACGAATCATCAATGATTTTCCAGGATTCAACCCCACCCATGCCATCATTTTTTTGATGTTCGTTCACGTTGAGCAGAAATTGCTTATCCGCGCTATAAGTCAGGAACGTCGGATGATCGGCAGCTGCAACTTTTTTAACGTTTGTGAAATGCCCGCTTGTATCCAATAAAGCTTTGTATATCCCGCCATCAGGCCCATCCGTGCCGGTC
>CAYNDN010000403.1:0-1797 GCA_964395075.1 uncultured Lentimicrobiaceae bacterium
GTTAATTATTTAACCCCGCCATAAATGACGGGGCAAGTTATATTTCCACTTTTAAACCCTCCTCCTGAAATTTTCTTGAATTATTGAGGTTCGGAAACCAGTGCCCCAATAATTTTTCATTTCAAACTGATTCTTGTCGATATTTGGTATCTTGCGGGTTTAAATCATTGCATGCTTTAAACACAATTTTGGATATGATACCTGATCTAGAATTTATCCGATCACATTTCCCCGCTTTTACAGAGCCAACACTGAAAGGCTGGGCCTTTTTCGAAAACGCCGGAGGCTCCTATCCCTGCAAACAGGTGGTTCAGCGGTTAAATGATTTCTACATGAAAAACAAGGTGCAGGTTAATTATCCCTATCCTGCCTCCACCTTGGCCGGAAACCTGATGGAAGAGTCCTACAAACGGTTGGCTGACTACCTGAATGTGGAAGCATCAGAGATTCATTTTGGCCCATCCACAACACAAAATGCTTATGTGCTGGCTAATGCCATGCGCCCCATGTGGCAGGATGGTGACGAGATCATTGTTTCGTGTCAGGACCATGAAGCCAATGCCGGGGCCTGGCGAAAATTGGCTGACCGCGGTATTAAGGTTATAGAGTGGCATGTTCATCCTGAAACAGGGCTTTTGATGCTGGATGATTTGAAGCAGTTTTTTACCAATCGTACAAAAATGGTGGCATTTCCACATTGCTCTAATGTGATCGGGCATGTTAATCCTGTAAAAGAAATAACAGAAATTGCCCATCAATACGGTGCTATTTCGGTGGTTGATGGCGTGGCCATGGCCCCTCACGGATTTCCCGATTTAAAAGATTTGGATGTGGATATTTATCTTTTCTCGCTATATAAAACTTTCGGCCCGCATTTGGGACTGATGTACGTAAAGCAGGATTTGATCGGGAAAATGGAGAACCAGTCGCACTTTTTTAAGGAAGGGATCACCCGTGCCATGTTAACTCCTGCAGGGCCTGACCACCCCCAAATTGCTGCTTCCAGCGGTATCATCGATTATTTTGATGCTGTTCATGCGCACCACTTCGGTAATGAAGCCACTCCGGCTCAGCGGAACAGGGATTTGAACGGGTTGTTCAAAGCTCAGGAAAAGGCATTGCTGGATCGCCTGATGCCATTTTTAGCTTCCCGGGGTGACCTCAGGATTGTTGGCCCTGAATCTGCAGAAGGCCGGGCTCCAACCGTTTCGATAATTCCTTTGAAGAAAAACCTAAAAAAGGTGTATGCCGGATTAACCAGACATCAGTTGATGTTGGGGATGGGACACTTCTATGCTGTCCGTCCGTTTGTGGATATGGGGATACCGGCTGAACCCGGAGTGATCAGGATTTCGTTTGTGCATTATACCAGTGAGCATGATGTTGATCATTTGATTGAAGGGCTTAAAGAAGTATTGGGCAATTAGGTTCGGGGACTGCCGTTGTGCAGAATTAAAATCAAGGAATAAAATGCGGAAGAAAAGCAATAAGTGGTTGGAAACTCTAACCGTTTTAAAGTGGATTGGAAATGATGCGAAAAGTCATGTTACAGATAAAGAGGGCGGTACTGTTTTTATTGAGGCTCTGGTAAGTAAGGAAAGTGGAGATTTGGTTAGAGGTACTAACCGAACAAAATTAAATTGTCATAAATGAAGTACGAATGCAGAACTTTTACAAAAAATACAGAAATTATGGTGAACTCTATGAACATGCAAAAAGACTCGATTGGACAAAGAATCTTTGGTTATTGAAGATAGGAGATATAGGCAAGGTGAGTGGTGCTACTGTATCGCAGCA
>CAYNDN010000403.1:1807-5145 GCA_964395075.1 uncultured Lentimicrobiaceae bacterium
TATAAGGGATACAGATTACTATCTTAAAACTGCTATACGTCAAAACTGGTCAAAAAGTACGCTAGAAAGAAACATCAACGAAGAAGCATTTGATACCTATATTGAAAAAGTTGAATCTGATGACTATAAAATCAAAATCAATAACCTGACAATTAGGAATTTTAAATCACTTGCAGAAATCAGGTTACAGAGCCCGTCAAATTTTTTGGTGTTTGCCGGTCCCAATTCCAGTGGAAAATCAAATATATTTGAAGCTATGGGTTTTATGACTCAATCACTAAAAATAAAGGGAAAGGAGGTCTTTGATCTTTTTGGTGGTGAAAAGCAGGTGATAAACTTTGCTCATCAGGATGTAGATAAAGATGATTTTAGCATTTTAGTTGAATGCGATGATGACATTACCTTTTCACTATCGTATAAAGGGAAAATTCTTCAAAAAAACGAACCGGTAAGTGAAAAAATCAGGCAGCAATATATAGATGCTTTTTCGCGGATTTATTTGGGTGGAGGAAAAAACGAAATTCCAGGATTGCGTTCAGGAAATAAACTTGCTTATGATGCCTCGAATCTGAGCTTTATCTTAAAGAGTATATTAAAGGATGTTGAAAAAAAAGAAGATATTCTCGACTATCTTCATTTATTTATACCAGGATTAAAAGACATTGATGTGAAACCTGATCCTTTTTCAGGAGAGGAAGAAATAGTTCTTCTTGAAAAAGGCAGTAAACGCCCTTTCAAAGGTAGGTTGATTTCCGATGGCACCTATCATATCATCGCACTGCTTACATTACTATATCAATCAGATGAACAGCAGTTCCTTTGTATTGAAGAACCTGAAAACGGATTAAACCCCAAAATTACAGCGCAATTTGTTCATCTATTCAGAGAAATTTGCAGAAATGAGAAACATTACATCTGGTTAATCACTCATTCACAAACACTTGTCTCTTGCTTAAAACCAAGCGAATTGGTAATCGTTGATAAAATAAATGGCAACACCGAACTGAAACAGTTTAATGACAAAGACTTTAATGAGGGAATTACAATGGATGAAGCATGGCTGAACAACATCCTCGAAGGAGGGTTGCCATGGTAGAAAGAGTTGGTTTTATTTATGATGGAGAAACCGAGGAGATCATCCTCAAATCCCCAATGTTCTGCAAATATATTGCATCAATTGGTTTACGATGTTTTGGAGTGATAAAATATAAAAGTGGCAAGCTATCTCATTATTCTGAACAATTACTCCGCAGAGAAGCTGAAAGAGTAATTATCCTTACAGATATGGAGCAATCCCCATGTTTTACAGAAGTGTTTGAAAGATATAGAGAAGATAAACTGAATGAATATCACAAAATTATCGTTGCTAAAAAAATGGGTGAAGCATGGCTATTGGCAGATACTGATACTTTAAAAGGCATTCTTAGAATAGGAAGGGCAATTCCTTTTAATGGAAACAATAATCCGGAATCGGAGAATGATCCGCATCATAAAATTAATGAATTGCTTTCAAGACATGCTAATAGAACCGGTAATAAAAAGAAAGCAGTGAAATTTACTTCAAAACCATTGCTTGCAAAAAAGTTTTTAGACAATGGTTTTACTATGGAGGCGGCCATTGCACATCCCAATTGCAGGTTTGTTAAGTATTTTGACAATTATTTACGAAGTTTGGTTGAGGAGTAGAATATTGATATTTACAACCTGGGCAAGCCAAAATCGGATACCCGTGATTTTAAACAAAACCCCTATTTGGTTTTGGCTTGTTCAGATTGGGCTTTTTTCTAATATTGGTATCTTGCAGGCTCATTTTAATGCATGCACAAAATCACACAATTTTTATGACACTTGATTATGATAATGAAAAACAATCGCTGTGTATCAAAGCTTTTAGATTTAAAATTCCACTCATACTTCTTTCATGGCTGGTATTAACAATTTTCAACCTCGGAAAAGCCTATCATATAGATGATACTTTCCATCTCGAGGCTGCCCAGAATCTTCTGGAGAATCCGTTGAAGCCAATGTCGGGCATGATCATCTGGGGCGACAATCCCAGTCAGCTGCATGAACACAATCAGCCTCCACTGTTTTTTTATTTAATTGCAACTGTTTCCGCAATCTTTGGCATGCATGAAATTGTATTGCATATTTTCTTTTCCGTATTTACTTTCTTTCTTTTGTTCTACTATCAAAAGATCATAAAGTTTTTGCCGATAAAATCTAAAAGGCTGGTATTTAGTTTACTTGCCTTTTCGCCCATACTCATTGTCAATCAAAACCTGATGGTTGATGTTCCTTTGCTGGTTTGCATTTTGGGAATGTGCTACCACCTGCTAAAAGCGAACTATGGAAATCACTTTGCCAACTACACTTTTTCCGCGATATTTTTAAGTGTTGGATTATTAATGAAGTATTCAATTTTGCCATTGCTTGTCGTTTTAATTTTGATCATTGTCGTTAGGAAAAATTTTAAAAGCCTGGTGGTTATTCTGATACCGCTTCTTGTTTTATCGATTTGGTCATTCTGGAACTTTTTAGAATACGGTTCAGTGCATATTTTCGACAGGCCGGCTAACGATATTCATATCAAAAAGTTTTGGGCCTTTTTCGCCTGCCTGGGTTCGGTTGCTGTTTTCGCTTATTCATTTGGATCATCATTGTTGCCTAAAAAAATGTTGCGAATTAGTTTTTATCTTTTGTTGTCGATTTTCCTGGTTTCGGCTCTTTCTATTTACTATGGGTACATCCCTGAAAATGAATTTTCCAGATACCTAAACATTGCATTTATTGTGAATGGTTTTGTAGTGTTCATTGTATTATTTAAAATATTCATTACTTATTTTAAAAGTAGTATCCGGGATTTTTTAAGCTCGGATAGTTTTGTAATTTTTCTATTCCTTACTTCCATGAGCTCGTTTCTCATTTTGTTTGCGCCATTTATTTCAACCCGGCACATTATGCTGGTACTGCCCTTTGCTTTAATTTTTGGGGCCGGAATTCTTGAGAAAGCTACAATTGAGATCAATCGTATTTCGGTTATTTTAACAATTAGCCTTGGGATTTTATTGGGGGTTTCTGACTGGCATTATGCTGATTACTATCGCCGTTTGGCTAATTCAGTTGAAATATCAAATGAAAAAACAACCTGGTTTTCCGGACTATGGGGTTGGAAATGGTATGCAACCCAAAATGGCATGCACCCCTACTTCCTTGAGAATGAAAATGTACAGGGTGGCGACTATCTTGTTTTTCCCGTTGATATTCCGATACAGCCTGTTCATGAAAGTCTGCAACTGGAACTACAAAGTAAGGTATGGGAAGAGGCTGTTATGGCT
>CAYNDN010000404.1:0-5143 GCA_964395075.1 uncultured Lentimicrobiaceae bacterium
ACGCCTCGAATTTGAACTTTATAGAGCAAACACGGGACATTATGGACAAGCACTATTTAATCTCACTTTGAGATTATCGGAAAGGTAAGATTTCACATCGCCAATAATCAAATCCAATAAAAACGGTTCTACTAAAATTTTTGCGGGTAAAATTTTCTTTGCTGATTTGTGTATTTTTTCAAAAAGTTGGCAGTCAGCAATAGGCAGTAATAATGGTAAAATGGGTAGCTAAAGAAATCTATTATTGAACTACGAAATCGCGACATACCAATAACGCCGGGTCAGGAGTTATGAATTCATACATTCGTGGCATTTTTTTACAAGTATCATTCGTGCATTCCCAGCGTTGGTTGGGCAGGCTGTGGCAACTTTTCATTTAACTTCCAATCCTTAGCATCCGGCCTTCCTTAACTAAAAAGAGCTGCTCTATTTCCTTTTTGATATTGCCATCGGCAACAATTATCAGGTAATCGCCCTTTAGGATGATGTCATTTTCGCCAGGATTCTTTATGAGTTGGTATCCTGCATCTTGTTTCCTGGAGATACCCAGCAGGATGGCATTGTGTTCCTTTTTGAGGGTGATGAATGCCTCCATGCAGTTGCTGCCCAAAAACGGATTTTTCTCTACCACCTTGAACTCGAACATATCAAAGGCATCGCTGCTGTCGGACGTGGTGAGCAGGTCTTCGGTTAGTTTGGCCACATCGGGTTCAAAAACAAAACTGGCAATCAATTTCGAACTTATGTCTTTCTCCGGAATCACATAAGTGGCACCCGCGCTGTAAAAAGTATCTTTCAATTCAGTGTTAGAAAGATAAGCTACTACATTAACGTCTTTAAAAACTTTCCGCAGATTGATCAGATATACCAAAGCCTTCGAATCGTCAGAAAGGTTTATAAACAGAGATACCGAGTTTATAATATTTGATTTTTCAACGGCTTCAAAGCCGGTAATTTCACCATAATAAACGAACACGTTATCCTGGTAAAGTTCTTTAATGATGTCCACATCATTTTTGTTGTCGGTAATGATGGCCAGCATTTGGCCTGCCCTGAAAATTTCATCGGCAATGAGTTTTCCGAAATCGTTCCAGCCAACCAGGATCACATGGTTGGTGAAGTCGGTACCAAATTGTCCCAGTTTTTTCTTTTCCATAATTTGTTGAATTTTACTGCTGATTTGTCCGATAACATAACTTAACACACCGAGGCTAAAAAGGATAAGCACCAGGCTGATCAGCTTTCCGGTAACCGTAACGGGATACGAGTCGCCGTAACCAACGGTTGTGAGGGTAACGATGGAATACCAGAAAGCATCAAAAAGAGTTTTTATGGAACTTCCTTCGGCATCCTTTTCCACCAACCTGATTATGGATAGCAGCACAACAAAAAATGCTATTGCAACGGATGCCTGAATTACCGGCCGAAAAGAGTTTCTTTTCATCTTGAATTAAACTTCTAAAACAATCTTTTTTACTTGCTCTACAAAGGCTTCATTTTTCACTCTGCTGCAACTGCTTATTTCGATGTAGGTTTTGTTTTCTTCCGGAAATGAATGCACCGCCAGGTGGCTTTCGGCGAGAATCCAGACCGCAGTAAAACCATCAGGACTGAAGTTGTGTTCAACTTTTTCAAGCACGGTAAAGCCAGCGGATTCGAGCAGGGATTCCATCATTCTTTTTACCTTTTCCGGCAGGGTTTCAGGAATCCATCCTTGATAATTAAATATTTCGGCTTTCATTGTTAATGGTTTTGAAATCCTTCTACTTGTTTACAAATTTATTAAATATTCGCATCCTTTTTAATTTCGCTATCCAGGAATAGATTAATACAAATCCCAGGAACCTTTTAAAAAATACCGGTACAATACCGGATCATGAACCTTGTTGATTTTTATGGAATCATTGGGGTTAATAAAAAAATCTTTTCCAAAGGATGTGATCATGTTTATGGCCTCATCGTTGAGCCATCGGGTTTCAGCATTGCTGAAATCATGCTTTCTTAAAGCATTGATAATGGTTTGGTCTGTTAAATCAGGGTTGTTTACCGCCAGCACCCAGCCCCATTCGCCCATGGTTAAAATTTGGTTGTGAAGCGGAATGGCTGAAAAATCTGCTGCCTCAATGGTTTTTAAGATACTCCGGAAACTTTCAGCAGCATAATAAGGGCTTCCGGCCTGGGTAATCATAATTCCATTTGGACGGAGATTTCTTCTGCACAAGGTATAAAACTCAAGTGAGTATAGCCGGGCCAGCTCTACAGTTCTTGGATCGGGCAGGTCAACAATGATCAAATCATAAAACCGATCTGAATCTTCAAGGTATTTGTATGCATCCTGATTGATGATGTGCAGTTTTGGATGAAACAATGAGCTGTCGTTGGCATCCAGCAGTACCGGATGTGATTTGGCCAGATCGGTCATAGCCGGATCCAGATCTACCAAAGTGATGGCATTTACCCGGGGGTACTTTAAAACCTCCCTTGCTGCACAGCCATCGCCACCGCCCAGGATCAATACGTTATTTGGGGTTTTGCTCAATGCAACGGCAGGATGCACCAGTACTTCATGGTAAAGTGCTTCATCGTAGGTTGACAGTTGGAGGTTTCCGTTAAGATAAAGCCAGTGGTCGTCACGCCATTCTGTGATGACAATTTTTTGGTATTTCGACTGCTCCGAGTATATGATCTTATCCTTGTACTTGTTTTGCTCTCCAAAAAAGATGATGCTTTTGGCGTTGAAAATTCCAAAGACAATGATCAACAACACCGAGGCTGCCACCAGGTTTAATTTCAACCGGGATGATCGCTTTAAAATTGTTGGGAAAAAATTAAGCATGGCGATGGCTACTGCTAAATTCACCAATCCAAGCAAAAACGGAGTGTATGTCAGCCCGAGATAAGGGAGGCCTACAAAAGCAAAAAACAGCCCGCCCAGCAGGCTTCCGTAATAATCCTTCTCAAGGATACTCGATATGTTTACCCTGAGTTCCTCAAAACTTTCATTGAGCCGCACAGCCAAAGGTAATTCCATGCCGATCAGCATGCCGGTGATCATGGCCATCAGGTAAATTAATACGCCGGCATAAACGCTGAAAGCAGCTGTGGAATAGGCCAGCAAAGCCGAATAGGAGACAAATAAGGAGAGGGTAAATTCGGTGAAAATAAAAATCTGAAAAATATTAGTCCTGACATACTTGGTGATCCGGCTGCCCAGTCCCATAAAAAAGAGCATCAGCGAGATAATCAATGCCCACTGCACAATGGAATCACCAAGGAAATAGCTGGCAAGTGTTGCAAGAATGTATTCGGCCACAATGCCCGAAAGCCCTGTAGCAAACAAGGCCAGTTTAAGTATAAAGGCTTTGTCTTTCAACAATAAAATAGGCTCAGGTTATAAACACCAGGTAATTAACACAGCTCCGCCGATATAGGCGAACGCTTCTATGATGGCAGCACCCACGTTGGGTTTTTCCTGGTTTATGATTTCATCGGTGAGTTTTTCGCCGGGAAGTAAAATCTTATCTGTAATGATCCTCACAAAGGGCAAGAAAATAAACCCGACCACAACCTCAATACCAACCTTTGTAAAATGCTCCTGCCAACTGTAAAAATTTCCGGAAGTAGCGTGGCTGATGAGGACTGCCATCGCAACGAGTGCTCCGGCAAAACCTATTCCAACAGCAATATTGTCTTTTTCGATGTGATCGTGAATATTGTATGGTGTGATCAGATTGTAAACCCACGATGCTAAAAACATCACCACCTGCCCTGTAATCCAAAATACAGTAGCCGAAATAATGCCTGAAATTGTTTTTCCACCTAACATTTCAGGGAAAAAATCCACCCAGTCGCCATTCATGGCACCGGCAATAATCAATCCTGATGCGATGAAGTTTGCAGCAACCACGATGCCCGTTCCGGGGTTTTGGTCTTCAACAATTTCCTTGGTTGTGCTGAATTTTGCCAGTATGATTTTATCCATAACCAATGCAGAAACCAACAGCAGCACGATGGCCTGAATGCCGAAAATAAAGATGAGTGCCAAATCCATTAAAATCCCCGACGAAGGGCCGATTATTACGCTGCCTATAGCCAGCAGCAATCCGATGTAAAAGCCCACATTCGCCAACGCAAATGCAAGATTGTCCTTTTTTACCAACTCATGTTTAACGTCTATTTTTTTGTTTGTCAGATCATAAGCTATCTTTCCGATGAAAAAGAGAATGAAAGCACTAGCCAGATAAATCAAAGTATCCAGTGCCAGTGCCAGGTTTTCATGTTGTATATATTCTTCCATAGTTTTAATTTGTGTTTGATTATTTATGTTAGGATAACATTTCTGTTCGTTTAAAAATATTTTACTTTTTTGGGTCATTTATAGTCATTTTGCGCTGCGCGCGTCATTTGTTGTCATTTTGTGCTGCGCAAGTCATTTGTTGTCATTTTTATATTAATAAGGCTTTGAATTCCTGGTGTTTCCAATAGAATTGATGTAATTATTTAGTTTAACGCCAATCGAATCCAGCTTATCCATCAAGTTTTTGAAAGAATCATCATCAATCAGGTTACGGTTATTTGCTTTGGTAATCCAGGTTTTGGATTCAAATAATGATCCTCTTGAGTAATATCCAAAGTGCTTTGCTTCGCGATAATGATATCTGCCATAACCTTCAATTAAATTTGCTGCCACTGAATCTATGGCTCTAACCAATTGCTTCCCAACAGTATCTCTTTCGAAAAAATTCCATCTCATAACAATGTTCCAAACCTCTTCACCAATTTCCATGGCCATGTTATAAACTTTGAATTCTTCTAATTTCATTGCTTAACAATTTACGTAACGTTTAACAGGTCTCCCAAAATGACCATCAATCACTACCAATGACCACCAATGACATTTTCTTTATTTTCCAAAACCGCCACTTCTCGACCTGCTGCTCGATTTGCTGGAATAACGGCTGGAGGACCTGCTAACCTTGCTTCTGCTTGAAGCTGTGCTACTGCGCTGAACCCTTGACCTAACATCATTTCTGAAAGAACTCGGTTTGCTGTTCCAGGTGGTTGTTCTGCCATTATTGGATTTCATGTAGGATTGTGTGCCGTAGTAGTTGTTTGGCCCACGGTAGGCTCTACCCGAAGGAGC
>CAYNDN010000405.1:0-4532 GCA_964395075.1 uncultured Lentimicrobiaceae bacterium
AACTGATAAATATTCTTCAGGTAATTATGTGGTTAAATTGATTATAAAATAGATTTCTGGCGAACGAAATCAGGCCTTGAAGTTGATTTTATTTTAGGTGACGGAGAGGTGGCTGTTGAAGTAAAAGGGACAGCCAGTATAGAAAAGAACGATTTATTGCCTTTGCGGGCTTTCAATGAAGCGTTTACCCCAAAACTATCTTTTGTTGTAGCAAATGTACGGGAAGAAAGGTTAGTTGACAAAATACGGATTATCCCTTATCGTAAATTTCTAAATGAGTTGTGGGAAGGCAAGGTGATCGATTAGTTGCCGGGTGAAAGTCTGTATTGTTTTTTCGGCTGCAGCTCCTGGTTATTGCTTTGATATACAATCTGTTTAAGTTTTTTGCTACGATTACTTCACCACCAATTTGTTGCTCAGCCAGGTACTATGCGTGGTTTTTGCTTTCACAACGTAAGTTCCCGGCGGGAGTTTGGTTACATCAATCCTGATGGTTGGTGCATGCAGCAAATCCTCTTCCCGTCGAATCATTTTCCCGCCCATATCAAACAAAGTAATTTCAGTGATAGGTTGATTATTCTTAATTTCAAAACTATCATCCGCAGGATTTGGGATCAGGTGTAAGTTTCCGGTGTCATTTTGGATTTCTTCTATATCACTAATATCAACAAATGGAACAAAATCACTGTAAACTACCCTTGCTGCTGGTCGCCATTGGTTGGTTGCAGTATCTACCGTAACGCGATACAGTTCTCGCAATGCCCCTTTATAAAAATACCACCTGATTGAGTCATCAAAATGTATGCGCATATCCTCTTCCGGGCCAAAGCGCCACAAATGCCAGTATCGCTGTTTCCTTTTGTCAGGGTAATTCATTTGTAAGGCAGAGTCACTTAAATACCATGGTTCACCGGGAGCATTACATGTGTAAGCTTTTTTTGTAAAGTTATTAAGCTCCTGGTTTATAAAGCTAAAAAACCAGTGCGTATTTCCAAACCACTCGTTACCAAACCACCAATATTGCTTCACATCCGATGCATAATTGTACCATGAAAAGGGAAACCTGTCATAGACTATCCATTCACCTACCGTGTATTTTAGCCAATTCTCCCATTCTTGTTCATAAATATTCCACGAATATCCAATAAACTCATTCCACGTTCCATCATCATTTAAAGCGTAGTTGCCAAATGCGTAATTTTCCCAATCCTGGGTTTGGGGGTTTAGCAGGTACTGGTAATCTTCAAATACATAACCATCCTCATTAAAATTAAAAACATTCTTATATCCGTATATGCCATTCCAAACCCCTTCATTTATGGTTTTTATTGCATACATCGATACTTCTGAACTGTCGAACCAGTGGCTTATCTCGGCTATGGAATCCAGCCAGGTGTTTTGTTTTACATCCCATGCCTGGATCAGGGTAGTATCAATGTTGTTAAAATCGTCATATGAAATCAAGGCTTTATAGTCATTTTTCCAGGTGTTCATCGAAGCATTGTATGTCTGGTACAATTCTTCTGTTTTGCGCGAATTTTCATCAAAATCATAGTTTATTTTAAATACCGTATCATTATTGAAGGTATTTAAAGCGATTAACTCCGCAAGCTCAAGCGGATTGTTGTAGGTTAGTAGGTTATATGTAACATCTTGTTCAAGGGAGTCGCCATTCCAATAAAATACTTTCATTGTTCGTGGGAGCCAGGTTGTATCTCCTTCCTGGTGGCATTGGTTCTTGTATTTATCAATATCAAATATGACCTTCGTATTTTTTATGTTTTTTCGTTGTTGCCCTGGTCTCTGCAACTGAGCTGTTGATGTAAAAATAAACAGCGTTTGAACGACTACTATTAAAACTAATTTTTTCATAATTTTCATTTTTATTAAAGTGGCTGATGGTCAGCGTTTACTGCCCATCAACCACTTAAAGTTTAAATTTCCTTTATTGCGGATCATCAGGATTGAAAATCAAGCGCGGTGTTAAATAAAGATGGGCAATAAGGTTGTAATTAAACCCAATCTCTACCCAATCATCATCAAAACAATACATAGCGTCCCATGATGTGGATTCATCACCTTGAACGGTTACAGTCCTTGCCCAAACATAAGTATTGTAAATACCGGGCAATTGATCCCAATAAATGTGAACATCTGTTAAAGACCCAGAAAAGGTGCCGGTAGTTGAAGCTCCCATAACAGGATGATCGGCACCTGCCCACCCCCATTGAGGGCATGTTGAAGGATTGTGGACATAGATTACTGCTTGCGCATTTGCCTCGTAATTAATTGCAAAAAAAGCAAGTGCAGCAAAGATCAAAATAAATTTTACTAAATTTTTCATGTTGAAAGCATTTTAAAGATGCCTACTCGTAAGGCTTTTCGGCAACCGCCCCAAAACTTTTGCGGCATTTCAAACCGTTGAATGATTTAAGGTGAGGAGTTTTAGTAAAAACCTACCCTGCCACTACCTACTCAACCCTTGCTGCTCTACTTCGGAATCTTGGCAAATTATTTATTTATCTTTGCCGCTGACCTCCTTTGTTTGATGGTTAATTGTTACTCCGGCGAGTGATATTAATTTTCGGGCATCGGAGGTTCTTGTTTTGCTCTCCGAGGCAACCTTCTGATAATGAAAAGCTAAACTGATTTGTGAATGATCAGTAATCATTTTCTAAAGGATTATAACCCCAAAACTACAAATTTTTTCGGCTGTTTTTTTTTCGTAATTTATTGTCATTCTAAATAACAAACTTTTTATTTCAGTCCTGATTTTCGTTGCAACCATGCCACGCAGCCCTCACAATAATAACCCCCGCCTTTTGGCGTTAAATCCCTTTATTTTTAAAACAGGGAAATCTTGAATATTTACGCCAGGAAACGACAGTGGAAACTGTTCTTGCTTGCAGCAGCACTCGCGATTGTTGCCGGGTCGATGTGGTACACCAACATTATCGTGAATAAAGTTGCAAAGGAGGAGAAGAAGAATATCCGCATCTGGGCCGATGCCATTAAGAGTAAAACTACCCTTGTAACCTACATCGAGAATTTTTTTGAGCAGATCAGGCAGGAAGATAGTAAACGTTTGGAGTTGCTCGCCGAGGCCTATAAACAGGTTATAAAGTCAGATAATCCGGATATCGATTATACTTTCTATGTAAATATTATCCGCTCTAACGAAAATATTCCTGTAATTCTTACTGACGAGGATGGCCTCATTATCAATGTGAACAATGTGGATTTCGACCAGGATACCGTAATTTTTCTAACAGGTGATCTTCGGGAAGAATTCACCAAATACCCACCCATCGAGGCCAGGTATTACATGAATCGCAAAAACTATCTTTATTACAAGGACTCCAGATTATACACTGAGCTAAGAACTGTGCTGGATGATTTAGTAAGTTCATTTTTTGATGAGGTGGTTATCAATGCGGCTTCCGTGCCGGTGATAGTTACAGATAGTTCCAAGAAAAATGTGCGGGCATCCGGGAATATCGAGCAAAAAATCATTGACGACCCTGAATTGTTGGCTGAGACGATTAGGGCGATGGAAAGTGACAATCCTCCATTTGAAATCACACTCGCCGATCAGGGTAAAAGCTATATATTTTACCGGGGCTCATATCTGCTTACCCAGCTTACTTTTTACCCGGTAATCCAGCTTGGAATTATTGCCTTTTTTCTGTTGGTTGGATACCTGATGTTCAGCACTGCCCGCCGCTCAGAGCAAAACCAGGTGTGGGTTGGCCTGGCCAAAGAAACCGCTCACCAGTTGGGAACTCCGCTTTCATCCATGATTGCCTGGCTGGAGATCATGAAAATGGATGGGCAAAAAAATGAAGCACTTACGGAATTGACCAAGGATGTTGACCGCCTGGAAAAAATTACAGAGCGGTTTTCGAAAATTGGTTCGGTGCCATACCTTGAATCACAAAATATTGTGGAGGTAGTGCATAATTCCATTTCCTATCTGAAAACCCGCACATCACGTAAGATCAAATACGAGATCAACCCCGATCTGGACATCGGCATCTACGCGCCGGTAAACCTGCACCTTTTTGAATGGGTGATTGAAAACGTGGCGAAAAATGCCGTGGATGCCATGGGATCGAGCGGAAAGTTTACGGTGGACATCACCGAGGAAAACGGTTTCGTGCACATCGATCTCACCGACACGGGCAAAGGCATTCCGAAATCAAAGTTCAGGAGCGTGTTCCATCCCGGATATACCAGCAAAAAGCGGGGGTGGGGACTCGGGCTGTCGCTCGCCGAGCGCATTATTAAAAATTACCATAACGGAAGAATTTTTGTCAAATCGTCGATCATCGATAAAGGGACTACCATACGTATCACGCTCCGAAAGCACGTGAAATAGCCATGGCCGGGCTGTATATCCACATACCTTTTTGCAAACAAAAATGCCATTACTGTAATTTTTTCTCGGTGGCCACACGCAAATACCATGATAAGATTCACCGGGCTTTGAAAGATGAATTGCACCAACAGCGGAATTATCTGCAAGGGGAAAA
>CAYNDN010000405.1:4542-5142 GCA_964395075.1 uncultured Lentimicrobiaceae bacterium
AAAATTGACTATGATAAATTCGAAAAAGCCTATATTTCGGAAATTGATTTTTATAAAGATTTTCTCTCAAATAAAATAATTAAAACTATCTATTTCGGTGGTGGCACGCCTTCGCTCTATTCACCCGGTAAGCTGCAGGAAATCATCGAAACCGCTGAAAAGTTATTTGGCATGAATCCCGATCCGGAAATCACGGTAGAGGCTAACCCTGATGATATTTCGGATGAATGGCTGGAAAAGTTGAAGCAGACGAAAGTGAACCGCCTGAGCATCGGGATACAATCTCTCCACGACTCCGACCTGGAATACCTGAACCGGGTGCACTCCGGAAAGGAAGCAAAAACCGCGGTGGAGCGTGCCCGAAAGTTTGGATTCGATAATATAAGCATTGATTTTATATACGGTTTCCCCACGCTTACGGATGATAAATGGCTTGCCAACCTGAAGTGGGCTGTCGAACAGGCAGTGCCGCACATTTCGGCGTATGCGCTTACCGTGGAGCCGGGTACTGCCCTGGATCTTTTTATCCGGAAAGGAAAATACCGACCGGTGAGCGATGAAACGGCGGAAAGGCATTTCATGCTGATGTCGGAATTTTTG
>CAYNDN010000406.1:0-3955 GCA_964395075.1 uncultured Lentimicrobiaceae bacterium
GGCCAATCCGCCCTTTGGGGTTTCGTGGCAGCAGCAGCAGCAAGCCGTAAAAAAAGAAGCCGAAACGCTGGGCTACGGTGGCCGCTTTGGTGCCGGACTACCCCGGAGCAACGATGGTGCCCTGCTGTTTTTGCAGCATATGATCAGCAAGATGCAGCCTCAAACCAAAGGCGGCAGCCGCATCGCCATTGTGTTTAACGGCAGTCCGCTTTTTACAGGCGATGCCGGCAGCGGTGAATCGGAAATACGCAGGTGGATTATCGAAAATGACTGGTTAGAAGCCATCATCGGAATGCCCGACCAGTTGTTTTACAACACCGGCATCAGCACCTACATCTGGATTGTAACCAATCGCAAGGAGCCGGAGCGCAAGGGCAAAATTCAACTGATTGATGCGCGTAATTTCTTTGTGAAGATGCGCAAAAGCCTGGGCAACAAACGCCACCGGATTGGTGATGGCCTGGACGGAACCCCGGATCAGATCAGAGAGCTTACCACCATTTATGGCAACTTTAAGGACGATGAAACCCGCACGTTTACCATCGACGGCCAGGAAAAAGAACGGGTGGTGAGCAAGGTTTTCGACAACGAAGATTTTGGATACAACAAAATAACCGTTGAACGGCCAATGCGGCTGAATTTTGTGGCCAGTGCCGAACGTATTGCTCGGATTGAAACCGAAAGCAACTTTATGAAGCTGGCCGAAAGCCGGATGAAAGACCCACTAAAAAAACAGCAGGAAATAGAACAGGGCGAAAAACGGCAACAGGAAATCCGTGATCTGCTGGCCGGGTTTGCCCGCGAAACCGATGAAGCAATGTTTACCGACCGCAAGCTGTTTTTAAAGGCATTCCGCAAGCATGAAAAAGCAACAGGCACCAAGCTGAACACCAACGAAATGAAAGCGGTGGTTGCTGCCCTGGGCGAACGCGATGAAAATGCCGCCATCTGCACCAAAGCCAACGGCGAGCCGGAACACGATCCCCAACTCCGCGATACAGAGATTGTACCTTTAAAGGAAGCCATACAAAGCTATTTTGAACGGGAGGTGCTACCCCATGTTTCTGACGCTTTTATTGACCATAGTAAAACAAAGGTAGGCTATGAAATACCGTTTAACCGCGAGTTTTATACCTACGAACCACCCCGCGACCTGGAAGTGATCGAAGCTGAAATGAAAGCGCTGGAAGGGGAGATTTTGGAGTTGTTGCATGAGGTAACAAATGGGGAGGGTAAGAGATTATGAAATACAAGCATTATGAAAACTTAATCGAATCAAATGTTGAATCTTTTGGCAAAGTACCAGAATCGTGGAATAAGATTAGATTGAGGAATACGATCGAATATGTAAAAAATGGTGTTTGGGGAGATGAACCTGATGGTGAAAATGATATCATTTGTATAAGAGTTGCAGATTTTAATAGGGTTTCTGCTAAAATTGATGATAAAAATTTAACCCTCAGGAAAGTTGATAAAATCGGAGATTTACTACTGCAAAAAGGAAACCTATTGATTGAAAAATCTGGTGGAGGCGAAAAACAGTTAGTTGGTGCTGTTGTCGAATTTGATAAGGATTTCTCAGCGGTTTGTTCAAACTTTGTTGCAAAGGTAAAGGTATTACCAAATTATCATAGTAGATATTTAACCTACATTCATTCCCATCTGTATAGTTCAAAAATAAATTACAAATCGATTAAACAAACTACTGGTATTCAAAATTTGGATAGTCAACATTATTTTAATAATTATATTTTTATACCATTATTCAACGAACAACGCTCCATCGCCGCCTTTCTCGACCGGGAAACCGCCCGCATTGATGCACTGATCGAAAAAAAGCAAAAGCTGATTGCACTGCTCAAAGAAAAACGCACAGCCCTGATCACCCGCGCCGTAACCAAGGGATTGAATACCAATGCCAAAATGAAAGATTCCGGCATCGAATGGCTGGGGAAAATACCGGAGCATTGGGAGGTGAAGAAGTTGAAGTATGTTGCCTCAATGAAAAGCGGAGAAAATATTACTTCAAACAATATTGAGCCACAGGGCACCTATCCAGTATTTGGCGGAAACGGAAAAAGAGGGTACTGCGATTCATTTACTCATAAGGGTGAATATGTTTTGATCGGAAGACAAGGCGCGCTGTGTGGCAATATTAATTACGCAAATGGGAAGTTCTGGGCATCAGAACATGCGGTTGTCGTGAAACCAAAAACAGATTTAAATACTTTTTGGCTTGGTGAACTGCTTAGAGCAATGGATTTGAATCAGTACTCATTAGCATCGGCTCAACCAGGTTTATCTGTTGATCGTATTTTGTATTTACAAGTACCTGTTCCACCAGTTACAGAACAAGACCATATTTCACAATACCTAAATGATAAATTTTTGAAAATGGATAAACTTTCAAACCTAAATATAAAAGCTATCGAAAAGCTCCGGGAATACCGCACAGCCTTAATATCGGCGGCGGTAACGGGGAAGGTGAGGGTTGGGTGATGTTTAATGGACAAAGTTTTATTACCTTAAAATTTCCGTCTTTATTAAAAACAATTATCTTTATCCCTCGTTTAAAAAATATGAAATCAGCGACTACCATATTGGACAAAGTTTTCGGCGAAGACGTTGTTCTGGCCAACAAAAAGGCATTAAGCAGCCTGGAATATTATAAAAAAGCCGGCAGCATCATCGAAAGAACAAACATCGCCCTCGGTAAAAAAAAGGTGTACCAAAACACCTCCCATTCAACATTAAATTCTCAATTGGATATTCATGCAATCCGGTCAACGCAAAAAATTTAATACCTCTCAGGATTGGAACAATTACCTGTCCTCAGGGAAGCCAGTTGACGGGGCGGAGATTTATGAATTTCGCATGAATTGTTACAAAGCTATTGAACAATTAAGGGGTAATCCCTTGATTGTTTATGCTACAAAATTCATCGAAAACTCACCTGCAGGCGCCCCCATTTTGATTGATATCAGCGATGTAGATGGTTTTACAGACTTGGTGAACAACGTTCCGGAATCTGAAAAGATTGATGTGTTGATACACAGCCCTGGCGGTCGTCCCGATGCTACAGAGCGGATCGTTGCAATATTGAGAAGCAAATTCAAAGAGGTTAATTTTTTGGTTCCTCATTCAGCCTATTCAGCAGCAACCATGCTGGCTTTATCGGGCAACAATATTATCCTGCACCCAAGCGCCACCCTCGGGCCAATTGACCCGCAAATTAACGGCATTCCGGCCAGATCAATAAAAAGAGGATTCGAAAAAGTAAAAAAAATAATTCAGGAGGAAGGACCAGAAGCGCTGCCTGCATATTTGCCGCTCATCGAAAAATACTCACTTGATTTGCTGGAACTATGCGATGATTCGGAGAAACTTTCCAAAGAACTTGTATCATCCTGGCTGAAACAATACATGTTTAATGGGGAAACGGGAAAATCAAGACTGATAAAAAAGGCGGTTGATTTCTTTTCCAATTATGATAAACATCTGCTGCATTCCCGCCCATTGTTATTCGATAAAATCGAAAAATTTGGTTTGAATATATCCGTTGCCGAAAAAAGTCTTCAGCATCTTTTATGGGAATCCCATATTTTGATCAATGGCTTTTTCAATATTACAGCTTTCGTAAAAGTTTTCGAATCAGCCCATGGCGTATCGTGGGGAAGGCAGTACCAGCAAATAACAATCCCATCGCCACAGCAAAAAACTAAATAATCAGCATTTTAGAACTTACTTTTACACCTCAATCGAAATCTTCACTTTTCCGCCCAGTCCTTTTTCCACAATTTCATAAAGTGTTTTCAGGGTCATATTGCTGCCATTGTTTTCAACCCTTGAAATGTAGGTTCGCTTTTTTTGAACAAGTTGCCCAAGCTGCTCCTGTGTCAATTTTTTCTCCTCACGGGCTTTGCGCAGCAACAACCCTATTTTTATGGCTCCCACT
>CAYNDN010000406.1:3965-5130 GCA_964395075.1 uncultured Lentimicrobiaceae bacterium
CGTTCTGTACCCACGGCACCATAAACTTTTTCTTTAATATCTTTCCAGGTTTTAGTTTCCATTTTGGTTTGATTTTTAAAATATTTATCAATCAATTTCAATGCAGCATCTGTATTGATAACCATCAAATGACCACCTGCACTAATCGCACCAAGAGTTTTTTGGTAATGTTCAATCAATTGTGTTTTTGCTATAGAATTGCTTTAGCTTATTGAAAATTTTAGCGGATAAACGGAATCCATTTTGCATTAACCTTTCAGCTATTTCCACAGGATTATCAACTACTCCTTTTTTCTCTGCCAAAATAAGTACACCAATGGTACCAATGATTTTTAGGTTGTTGGATTCTGCAATTTTTCTGCCTTTCATTTCATCAATTATCAAAATGCAATCGGGGTGTTCAAGGGCCAATGCAATCACACTTGCTTCGCCGCTATCCAGTTGCTTCTCCAACTCATGCATCTTGTTCGTATTATTAACATGTATTGTTTTGAGCCAGGATGGCAAAGGATATCCAAATTCCTGAACAACAATATCCGTTATAAACACTTCACCGAAAACATCGTGTAAGATGTCCAATCTCCCAATATTACTCAGCGCAATCAAGCAGCTTGTATCTGAAATAAATATTTCAGGCATTGAATATTTGCTCTAAATCGCTTTCAGTTTCTCCAAAGATCGATACGCCGTATTTTCCCACTTCCTCAAGAAAAAGGCGTTTTGAAAGTCCTGTGAGTTCGGCTGCCTGCCCCGACGATACGATGCCCGACTGAAACCAGTAAGCTGCCAGTTTCATTTTTATCTCCTTTTCATCCACCGAATCCGGCACTTGCAATGTTAGTGTTTTCATTTTATGACATTTAAAATTTAACAGATGTACAAAGATAAACGAAATGCTAAAGTTTTGTTTTGCCCAATTCTAATTTTTAAATTGATGCACTGCTGTTCGATTAAATGAATAATATTGGTTTTAGATTATTCACTCCATCCCAAAATTTCGGGAAAGAATCTATAATTGTTAGTCGGCCAGCAATAGTATATAGCCATAAATTTTTAGTTTTGTTGGTGAATGATGTTTTAACCTGCAACTTGTGCGCCATCTGCTAAACATAAAATACCAATTTTAAAAATATGAAACCCACCACCGAAAAAGCCTTCGAAACTT
>CAYNDN010000407.1:0-5121 GCA_964395075.1 uncultured Lentimicrobiaceae bacterium
TAAAAAACAGATTATGCCTCCATCAGTTTATACAATAAAAGATTTAGAACTCTTAACAGGAATCAAGGCTCATACCTTGCGCATCTGGGAAAAGCGCTATAAAGTTGTTCAGCCGGAAAGGACTCCAACGAATATCAGATATTACTCAGATGAAGATCTGAAAAAACTGCTTAACATCTCTATTTTAAACCGACACGGTTTTAAGATTTCCAGTGTTGCCAATTTGCCCAATGAGGAACTCAGCAAAAAAATCATAAACATCAACAACAAAAGTTTTGATACTGATAGTAAAGTTGAAGGGCTTGTTGTTTCGATGATTGAAATGGATGAGGTGAAATTTGAAAAAGACCTCACCAACATGATTATCAATATGGGTTTTGAAGAAACCTTCAATAAGGTGTTGATTCCATTTTTTGAGAAAGTGGGTTTGCTTTGGCAGGTAGGAACAATTTATCCCGGCCAGGAACACTTTATTACAAACCTTATCAGACAAAAAATGATCGTTGCCATTGATGGTATCCTGCCCATAGCACAACCCAAATTAAGAAAAACCTTTGTGCTCTATTTGCCTGATGGCGAATTGCACGAGATAGGGTTACTCTTTTACTCCTACATTATTCAGAAAGCCGGGCACAAAGTAATTTACCTGGGCCAGATGGTTCCATTCGAAGATTTGATCAAGGTAGTATCGGTGCAGGAAACGCACGGACTACTTTCTTTTATTACATCCGGTTTGTCGAAGGAAAACATTGAAGACCATATCAGGAAACTTGAAGATAACTTTGGCGATAAACAAATCCTTGTAAGTGGATTTCAATTTAAAATTCAGGACATTAAACTTTCTGATAAAATAACACTAATTACCAATGTTGACCAATTGAAAGAAGAAATCAGCAAATAATAACTTTGTTTTATGAGAAATATGCCGGTTTTAGCCGGCTTTTTTTTTGCCTCAAAATTTCTTTGCCTGAATTCCATTCCAACGGGTGCCCCATGTTAAGCAGTCTATTGCAGTCTAAATAACAATTCATCAAAATATATTATTGATGTTTAGTAATATTATTTATTCGTTAAACATTAGCAAATTGCTAAAAAACATCAAAATAATTGATATACAGATTAATAAGATGCTTTCATTAACGTATGTTAAGTTTTGTTTAGATATTTTTTGTTTAACGATGCGGTTTCTTGTTTAATATTGCAGCATAATTATTAAACAATAAACTTACAGCACTATGAAAAATCAAGAATTTAATACCGAACTGACAAGCCTTCAGGAAAACCTGCAATATTTTGCCAAATCATTAACCCAAAATGATGATGAAGCCAAAGACCTGGTACAGGAAACATTTTTAAAAGCTTTAACTTACCGTGATAAGTTTGAGCAAAATACAAACCTTAAGGCCTGGACTTACACCATCATGAAAAATACTTTCATCAATAATTATCGTAAAAATTCCAAGGTAAATATGGTGATGGACAACACTGCTGATTTGTATTATCTGAACTCAAGCAAATCATCCGATGATTTTAATCCGGATTCCGTTCTATCGCACAAGGACATCAATACAGTAGTTGACAACCTTGAAGATGAGCACAAGCTACCATTCCAGATGCACCACACCGGCTACAAATACAAAGAAATTGCCGAGAAACTCGATCTCTCCATCGGGACGGTGAAAAGCCGGATATTTTTCAGCCGGAAAAAGCTGATGGATTCTTTAAAAAATCATGTTTAAAATACCGAAGCTGTCCAAATAGTCCCGATTTACGTTCGTGACTTCTTTGAGGAACCTGGTGCATAACTTAATTCGTTGTTTCACAAAGATTTCCTCCATCAAGATGCCTACGATAAAAGTATATTCAAAGTTAATCCAGGTTGACTTTGTTGAAGAGGTTGTCCGATCTATTTTTGGACAGCCTCTCTTATTTTAACCTTTTTTGCAGGCGGTAATGGCCAGCATCACAATGATGACAGCGAAAATGCCCTGCCTGTGAATGCCCGCTAATGTTTCATGGGAGTAGCTTTTTAATTATCAATATCTGAATTAAACCCTCCCCTGAACTCCAATTTTGACCAGCTAATATTTGATTAGTTTTTTGGTGATATTAAAATTCAGGGTTGAAATGGATACAAAATAAATTCCTGCAGAAAGCGATTTTCCATCCCCTGTAATTCCATCCCAAATAAAAGAATGGTTTCCTGAAATATGCATATCGTTACCAAATGTCATTAATTCTTTACCGGCTAAATCAAGAATCGTTATCCTTACTTTGTTTTTCTCCGGAAGCTGGTATATGATTGTTGTTGATATGCTGAAAGGATTTGGCGATACCTGAAGAGAAATATCGTTAGATTCATCATTTTCAAACTCCTGAATTGATGTAATGACATCTACAAATTCCACCTGATTTGTATAAAACAGTGGAACCGCTAGTGTATGATTCATCTGATCAAAGAAAATATCAGCCGGGTCGCCATTATGCACTGAAAATACTTCAGGCTGACCTGAAAATGCCGCATCAAACCTATACACCGAATTTGTGTACCATGATGAAACGTAATAGTTGCCGTTGCAATCCCTGGATATGCCATCAAAATTATGTAAGCCCGGAGAAAATATAGTTGAAACTGATGAGTCGGCCAGGCTGATCTGCTGAATACTGGTATTCATACGAAATGAAACCAGGATGATCCTGTAGTTTTCTTCATCGAAGTACATTCCATTTGGCACATTTAAATTGTCATCAGCAAAAATCCAGGCTTGTTCCGTGGCGATATTTACTTTGTAAATCAGATTTCCGTTTGGTGAGGAGCCATACAAATTGCCCGAATTATCTGAAATGATATCGTTTATTTTGGATGCACCGGGAATATCAATATCCAACACATTTTCACCCGTTAGAAGGTTAAAACCTTTTATCCCATATTCGCGGCACGCAACATATAAAATGCTGTCCACACGATGCAAACCTGCATAGCAATGAACATTACTGAGCCACACACTTTGGTTACCCGCGCTATCGATTTGAACCAGGTTTCCATTTCCCCAGTTCGAAACCAGGTATCGATTGTTGTATGGGTCATATTCAACACTTTCGGGAAGATTCAGGTATTGGCCGCAGAGAAAGGCAGCGGTAAAAAGATATAAACACATGCAATAACCAGTTTTTTCATTTTTTTATCCTTTCAAAATTACAGATATGAACGTCCGCCATGCATCCTGGACGTTATTATCTCTATTCATGACATTATTATTTATCCTCTCAATTGTTTCTGAAAGTACCTGTGCGGTGATTGCATGGGATTTTTTAGATAGGAGTAATGAAGCTTTACTAACTTTATGCCACCAGCATCAACATATTGTATTACTGTAATTTATCAATCCAACAGAAAAAATATGAGGGGGTGTATGTACTATTTTGAACATGGCTTGTTCGTTATTGGACAACATAATGATTGACTCACCAGAAGATGATTTTGGTTGGGTTTTAAAAGCCACTGATGAAATAATGAATGGTTTGGGGCGTGCATTTGGTTCAAAAGAAAATACAAATGCCGCTTTAAGGCCGCTGCCATAAAAAGAACTCACAACCAGAGGCAAAACTGCTCGTGTTCAGTTCATCCAAAATTCACCTGACGCGTCAGCACAAACTATTGATATTTTGAATTGGGTAATTTGACTAAGCTCTTGAAATACGCGAAGAAACCGGAACCACACCAGTTTTTGCTTTTGAGGCTCCTTTGCAATCTTTAGGCCTTGTAGGGCAGGCCATCACGGTTGTTGCATCGGGATTTCACGATCCGTAAAGCAATAACAACGGCCCGGCATTTGACCTCTTTGTAGCTTTACCTGATGGCGTGGACTGACCAAGTTACCAGATGTAACCACACCGGGCTTTGAAGAATCAGTATTCATATCAGGTAGTTTCGAGGTTTTCCCGAACCCGGTTATCGACCGGGTAAATAATGATGCTGTTCTTGAGGAAAGTCAAAATGTTACGGTTGAGCTTTTTGATATGATGGGAAAAACTATAAAAAGTCGTGATCTCGGATGGCAGCAATTCATCAATAATTTGCGCATGGATGTGAGTGATATACCGGAAGGAATTTACTTTTTACGTGTAAATGCTGGTTTTAGCAGCCTCACCAAAAAAGTTGTTGTTTCAAAATAAGCACATCAGGAGGTTAAAATCCTGCAACTCAAATGAAGGATATTGCAAAGCAGGGCTTTTAATCACCTACTCAACATATAATACTTTTTTATTAAATCATGCTCCGGGGTCATTCATCAGTTGGTGAGTGGCCCCTTTTTTTTTATTGCCAAAGAAAATTCAATTCAGATTTTTTGGATATTACGAAATTTGCCGGGTTTATTTTAAAATTAAACTATGATCGAGAAACTAAGAATGTTACTACCTGCCAAACGGGCAGAAGAACTTTTTAACATAGGAACAACATCGTTGTACGGAGTTGGCAGTTATTTTATTTCGGCTGGTGAGATCCCCAACAAATTCGGATTTATTCTTTCAGGCTTGTTCAGATACTTGTATATCAGCGAAAAAGGCCAGGAATTTACAAAGGGGATTATCCGGGAAGGGTATTTCATCAGCGCTTACTCGGCCATGATCACCCAAACGCCCTCCTACTTTTTTGTGGAGGCTTTGGAGCAATCTGAAGTTTTGGAAATACCCTATCATAACTGGCTGAAATTAAAAGCATCAGATCCTTTCTGGACAGGTTTCCTTTTAAAATTTGTTGAAAAAGGATTCATCATCAAAGAAAAACGGGAACGTGACCTGTTGCTGCTGGATGCTGAAACCCGCTACCGCGATTTCCTTAAAGAATTTCCGGGTATGAATAAAAGAATCAAACAAACCATTATCGCATCCTACCTTGGTATTCAGCCGGAATCGTTGAGCAGGATCAGGAAGAAAATTGACTAGCTGTCAGACAGTTTATTGTACCCTGTAGAATCCATGTTGTAATTTGCAACTTAGCCTTGATAATTCAAATAAAAAGTGATCCATTGCCACGTCCTTCAGGGCGTAGAGCTAATAAATTGAATTTCATTTAATGCCGGTAAAAATCATAAAACCCACGCCCTGAAGGACGTGGCA
>CAYNDN010000408.1:0-1159 GCA_964395075.1 uncultured Lentimicrobiaceae bacterium
AGTCGCATCTGTTTTATACCTTATGGGATAGCCGGGTGTAGGGGTGTCTCCTCTTTTTTCAGGCACCACATTGATCATGTATGGATTATGCAGGGCAGCCGGCATGTATATTACTTCATCAAAGTAATCAGCATCGGCTATTTCCTTATAATCACAAGCATTGAAAGCAATCAAGGTACCTATACATACCAGAAGAGCTATTCCTGATTTAATTATTTTTTTCATATGCATAAATTCTTTGTTTAACTAATCCGTATAAAATTTTGATATATCATTCCCAACTAGGATTTTGTGACCAGTTATCCATAATATTCATCTCGGATTTAGGAATTGGATAAAAAAGCATTTTTGGTTCGAATACACGGTTCTCCAGAGTTACAGTCTGATATTCAAATATGCCCGGATTATGCTTAATAGTCATAGCCTTAACAGGTTTGTTAAGGTAATCCGTAGCCAGCATCCATCTTCGAAGGTCCCATAGTCGGTGATCCTCGAATGCCAACTCAACCCTACGTTCATTGCGTATCCTTTCCCGCATCTCGCTTTGGGACAAACCTTCTGGCAAAGGGGGCATAATTACCCTGGCCCTAACCATATCCACATAAGTTTTTATTTCGGAATGACCCGGACTTGCCTCATTCAATGCCTCAGCATAATTCAGATAAATCTCTGCCAGCCGGAATAAGTGCCAACTCTGAACACCGGTGGCATCAATTAAAAGGTTCAGGTCTTCATTTACGTATTTTCTTAAATAATAGCCTGTTTTGGTAGCAAGAGGAACTCCCTTTCCATCCCTTCCCCCTTCCCAAATTTCCACAGGCCTTCCTTTAAACATGCTATTGTTAGTAATTATACTCATCCCCAGTCTGGGGTCCCTGTTGGAGTATGGATCCTGCGGGTCATATCCTGAACCGGGAGCATCGATTGGTACACCTGTTATCATTTCGTAAGCATCCACCATATCCTGGGTGGGGGTAGTTCCACTGCGTCCTTTATCAAAGCCAATCGGATAATTCGTAATTTCAAAGGAATTGCTACTACCCAAACGACGGGTAAAAATAATTTCAGGGCTGTCAAATGTATTAAATATATCCTTATAATAAGGAGCAAGGGAGTACCCTGTACCGGGGCCACATCCATCAATGGATTGTCCTGATTG
>CAYNDN010000408.1:1169-4399 GCA_964395075.1 uncultured Lentimicrobiaceae bacterium
GGGAGTACCCTGTACCTGGCAGATCAATCAATTCTTTGGCAGCATCTGCAGCAGCCTGCCATCTGTCCTGCCGGTTGCCGGCGGGCAAGGATATCAGTTCTGGTTTGGAATAGCCTCCTGCCCATGAGGGATCATTGAACAAATCACTCGCCGCATAAAGCAACATCCTGCTCTTCAGCGCAAGGGCTGCGCCTTTGGTTACCCTGCCCCAGTCACTAACTGAATAAGTTAAGGGTAATCCTTCAGCAGCTTCAGTGCATTCGGTAACGATAAAGTTTATACATTCAGCAAGACTGTTCCGGTCGAAGGTTTTATAATCACCTGTAAGATAATCCAATCTTTCGGTTATAATGGGCACACCACCATACCTCTTTACGAGTTCAAAGTAATAAAATGCCCTGAGCAAACGTGCTTCATGCTTCCAACGGATTATCTCGGCAGTTCTTTGTTCGTACAAAGCCTGATTATCGGGAGTCGGGTTTAATGTCAATGGTGAAAGGTCTACACTATCTATCGTAGCCAAAAAGGTATTAACCCGTCTTATCCCTGTATACATGCCATTCCATGCATTATCCGGGTTGTCAAAAGCATTCCAGGAACCGATATTAAATTTATGGACTTCAGATCCTTCATAGGTATGCTCTGCCTCATCTGAGGCAGATGCCATCATTGCTTCATCAATATAACTAAACCCGGAAGGAAGTGCGGTATATAAAGCCACAGAATGTGGAACCGTCCTGTTGTAATAATTGATGATCTGTTGTTCATTAAGTGTGGTAACAACTTCCTGATCAAGGTAATCGCAGGAACTGGCTAATATGAGCAGGAGAAAGAATATTTTATCTATATATATTGGTTTCATACTAAATTGGTTTTAGAGTTTATAAATCAATGTCCACGCCGATATTAAACGTCCTGACCGGTGGATATCCATAAATGGATTCCGGATCAGAGAATTCAAGGTGATCGAACGAAAACAGATTGGTACCATTAAGGTAAATACGCAATCCATTGATAAACAGCTTATTTAATAACGATTCAGGAAGGGTGTAACCAAGTTCCAAATAGCGAAGCTTAATAAAACTACCATCTTTCAACCAAAAAGTGGAGGGACGGTAATTATTAAGATTGTCAGTTGAAGATAAGCGCGGATAGGTGGCCTCCTCATGAGTTGTAGGAGTCCATCTTCCTAGTGCATACTTGGTAATTTTTGCATTGTTCTGAAAAGCATAGTAGTAGCTTCCACTTAACATAACATCAGTCCGGGTAACTCCCTGCAACATAAAATCCATATCGAAACCTTTGAATTTAATCCCTGCACTAAGCACACCGGATAAATTTGGTATGGATGAATTGCCAATGGGATAAACATCATTGTCATCAATAATGCCATCCCCATTCTGGTCCTTGTACTTAATATCACCAGGAACTACCACATCACTAAATACTTGTATCGGACTATTATCAATCTCATCCTGGTCCTCGAAGAATCCAATTGCTTCCAGGATAAATCTCTGCCCTACAGGTTGGCCAGTACGGTTTAAATACTCGAAATTTCTAATAATCTCGGCATTATCAATAATCTTATTCTTATTATACCAAACATCAAACCTTATAAAATAACCAAGCCCCTCCCCTTGTTTGCTACGGTAGGTGGCGCTCCCCTCCACACCCTTGTTCTCAACAATACCTACATTAAACTGATTAATATTCCTTCCAATGAAATCTGGCAGGTCTCGGTTCGGAGTAGCCAGTATGTCATATCTTTCCTGGTTGAAATAATCCAATGTTATATCAAGCCTGTTAAAAATGGTTGCTTCAAGACCAAGATTTACCTGTTTCTGCTTTTCCCAGCTTAAATCAACATTGACTATACTTTCTTCGCCCTGTGAACTGTTCGCTCTGTTATTATTCCCGAACCAATAGGTACCCTGACCTCCCCAGTTTTGATGAAAAAGGAACCTGCTGTTATCTGTAAAAAGGAAGTCCTTCCCAGACAGACCGTATGATCCTCTTATTTTTAGAAAATTAATTACATTGCTTGAACTTAAAAATTCTTCATTCGAAACAACCCAACCCAAAGAACCAGCCGGGAAAAAGCCAAAGCGTGCCTGAGGCGGATAAACATCCATTCCACTGTATGCAAATGAAAACTCAGTAATATACTTTTTGCTTTGAGCTAAAGTAAACCTTCCGGACATTCCTTGATTAAGGTATGGTAACCCCCCTTCCGGACTAGTATAAGCGCTTTGGTTATACATTAACAAACCTGAAACTTCTGTTGAATTAAAGACCCTGGAATAATTGAGATTAGACCTTATACTTACAAGTTCCCACTGGTTTCCCAGTCCCTCATTGCCATCCAGGGAAGTTGTTTGACCAATCCGGTTATAGATCGTGTCTCCGAACACATCACGTGAAATCGAATATCGCTCGTATTCCCTGAATTTATTTGAATTACTTTCAAAACCATTGTTAAACGCAATCTCTCCTGAAACACTAAGTCCTTTGGTAATAAATTCAAGTTGTTGTGTCATTCTGTAAGCTCCCTGAAAAGTACGACCATTCGAGGTGTACATCCCGGTTTCAAGAACATCCCCCAAGGGGTTGGAATATAGCTGGCTGCCTCCATATGAACCATCCGGATTATAAACAGGAAAGGAATTAGGCGGAACCCTTCCCATTAAACCAAAAATGCCGCCAGTGTAATTGCCTGCAGGATTAGCCTTATCAACAATATTACCTCCGATAGTGAAAGACGCCATTAGGCCTTTTGATAAGACAATATCGATATTCGACCTGAAGTTAAACTGTTGAAACATAGAATTAATGGTATAATCAGTCATCCGTTCCGTTGGTTTGTACAATCCGGCATTTCGTCCATAATTCAATAACACAAAATAATTAACATTTTCTGTCCCGCCTGAAAAGTCGAGATTATATCTTGAAATAGGGGCATTGCTCCGTAATATCACATCATACCAGTTTACATCCGGATAGAAATAAGGATCAGAACCACTGCGATATGCTTCTAATTCTTCCGGACTGTAAGTTTCAGATTGTCCATCATTAATAAGGGCTTCATTATACAGTCTGGCATAATCATAAGAAGCCAGAAATTCAGGCAGGTGAGTCGGGCTGCTAATCCCATGCCTCATGCCAAAATTGATTTGTAAAGCTCCCTTTTCCCCACGTTTTGTAGTAACAAGTAATACTCCGTTAGCCCCTTT
>CAYNDN010000408.1:4409-5084 GCA_964395075.1 uncultured Lentimicrobiaceae bacterium
TGTTGCTGCAGCGTCCTTTAACAGGGTAATGGATTCAATTTCCCGGGGTACCAAATGCCCTAGTGGCATTTCAAATCCATCTATAATTACCAATATATCTTTGTCCTGGAAAAAGGTGCTTTCTCCTCTGATTCTTAACACAGGGGACTGGTTCCCGGGTTCATTACCGTTCTGCATGACCGTTAATCCGGTAAGCATGCCGTATAAGGTATTGCCCAAATCAAAGTTGAAAGATTTTTGAAGTTGCTCCCCTATTACTGAAGAGACAGAACCTGTAACCATCCATTCCGGCTGTGTTCCATATGCTATGTTTACATTTGTCTGCTTGAGAAGAATGCTGTCCATTTCAGATTCCTGCCCTGACAAGTATGTCATCGTTAGCAGAAAAAAAGAAACAAGGGAATGTATTCTATATGTCTTTATTGGCTTCATACTTTTCAGTTTTAGATAAATAGTTTAAGATAATTACCATCCGGGATTTTGTTTTAAGTATCCCTTGTTAACCTCTTCTAATCGAATTACATTAAGATAATGGCGTAATGGAAATACCCGGTCTTCAAATGCATACCTTTCATAATTGTAGGTAGAAGGAGTCGTGACAGGGCTGTTTTTCCTAATCTTAAGGCCGTATATAGGCCCGCTCGCCACACCATCAGTATGGGCAATAAGCCAGCG